>CAYLRE010000020.1:0-31423 GCA_964385715.1 uncultured Planctomycetaceae bacterium | reverse complement strand
CGACATGCGCCGGCGTTGCGTGCGCTGAGCGATCGTTTTGATGTCCGCGCCATTTGCGAGCAGGTGTACCATCGCGCCGAACAGGCAGCGGACGAGTTTGGTGCGGAAGCGGTCGATGGCTATCGCGCTTTGGCTGAGCGAAGCGACATCGACGCGGTGATGATGCTCTCGCCGCAGTGGTGTGGGGCACTGCCGATCGTGGCCGCTTGTGAGACGGGTAAAGCGGTTTATTGCGGTGCGGTTCTGGATCTTAACCGTGAGGAGGCGTTGGAGCTTAAGCAGCGAGTGCAGAAGTCCGGTGTGGCGTTTATGGCGGAGCTTCCCCGCCGGCACGTGGCCGCTACCCTGCGACTCAAGGAGCTCATTGCCACGCACTTGGGCCCACCTCGTTTGGTCTTTGCCCATCAACGAATTCGACCGCGGCGGCCGACCGATAACGGATTGCCTGGCCGGGCCCCTGCCTCGCCGACGGAGCATCTGCTGGAGTTGGTCGACTGGTGCCGTTATGTGATCGATCAGGAACCGACCTCGGTACTCAGCTCCTCGCACAAGACGGTTGGCGGCGACAAGAGCGACTACGAGATGATCAGCCTGGAATTTGCGGGCAATGGCTCCGCTTCTCCCACGACCGCGCAGATCAGCTGTGGGGACTATATTTCGCCCGAATGGCCCGAGGCGATCGCCTTTCGGCCCCCAGCGGCGCTGCAGGTCGCGTGTGAGAATGGAATCGCCTTCATTGACCTGCCATCGACGCTCATCTGGTACGACTCGGCCGGCCGCCATCAGGAGCCGCTGGAGACGGAGCGTCCTGTGGGTGAGCAGATGCTCGCGCAATTTCACCGCGCGGTGACTAGTCTGGTTCGGCGCAGCGATCTTGATGATGCCTATCGAGCGCTCACCATCGTCAACGCGGCTCGTGAAGCGCAAGCGGCCGGTCATCGCTTGCAGCTGAATCTAGACAGCTAGGTCGCGACTTAAGCCTTCGCCCGTGCGGGGCGTGTGGTGCCTCGTTGACAGAAGGCGGAATGACCTCTGCCCGTTCCTTCGATTCGTAAAGCGGAGCGACGCTGTCGCGTCGCAGGTTGTTCACCGGTTCCCTCACTCACGTTTCGGGCTAAGTCTGTCGGGCCAGCTGCGCCATCGTTCGAAAATCGGTGAAATGTCATATGTTGCAAGAACCGTTTGCGTGGCCTTCGCTTCTTCGCCCGCGCAGCATCGACCGAACAGAAATTTCGGACGATGAGAGCGGAGGCTTATGACGCGATCGAAGCGGCCAGGCCGCTGCACTAGTTGCAGCAGCGACGACGGCGACGGCGACGCTTCGAGCAACAGCAGGGATCCGAGCCAGCGGACGCACCCGCGACGGCAGCCGAAGCGGCCACCGGCATCGTGACTTCAGGCAGTTCCCAACCTTTGCGGTATTCGCGGCGAATCAGCGAATCGAGCTCGGGCATACCCTTGGCTTCCATTCGCTCGGCGTCCCAGTAAACCTTCTGACCAGACCAGATGGCGAGGTTACCCAGCAAAACCGTTTCGGTCAGTGGGCTGGCGTAGCCGGGGAAGTTCGACATGGCGGCCGGGCCACCCTTGATGGCGTTGACCAATTCGGCGACGTGTCCCGGCGAGCGGGGGAAGTCGACGTTCATCTTCTCGGCACCACCGAGAAGCTCGTACTCCCGGCCGTAAGGTTCCGGCGAGTAAAGCGTGCCCTTTTCGCCGACCACCAGAGCCCCGTTGTCCTGGATCTTGGCTCCCTGGAAAAGCTCCTTGGCTGGCATTTTCGAGCCGTCGTACCAGTACAGGGTCAGGGCCGGACGATCGGCCGTAGCCCCAAATTCGTAGCGAATTCGTGACCAACGAGGGAAGCTGTCCTTGTTGTGCCCCGGGGTTTCCGCTTCCACGGAAATCGGATCCTTCAGGTCGAGGCCCATGAACGGCATATTCAGGATGTGGCAGGCCATGTCGCCCAGGGCGCCGGTGCCGAAGTCCCAGTATCCACGCCAGCGGAAGGGGTGGTAGCCAGGAGCGTAGGGACGCTCCGGCGCGGGGCCAAGCCACAGGTCCCAGTCGACATGCTTGGGCATCGGGCCCGCTTTCGGGCGTGCTCCACCCTGCGGCCAGATCGGTCGGTTCGTCCAGACATGGACCTCTTTGACAGTGCCGAGAGCGCCAGCCTTGATTAGGGCGGCCGCTTCGCGGAGTCCGTCGTTCGACGTTCCCTGGTTGCCCATCTGCGTTTGCACGTTGTTCTTCACGGCCAGCTGGGCCAGCAGACGGGCCTCTGAGATCGAGTGGGTCAGCGGCTTCTGGCAGAAACAGTGCTTGCCCATCTCCATCGCCATGACGGCGGCCGGAGCGTGCGTGTGATCGGGCGTGCTGACGTTCACCGCGTCGATCTTATCGCCCATCTTGTCGAGCATTTCGCGGAAGTCGACAAAGGTGTCATTCACCTTAAACTTCCGACCTGCACCCTTAAGACGCAGGGCGTCGACGTCGCAGATGGCCACGATGTCGCCGAGATCAGCCGCGTTCTTGGTGTCGCTGTCGCCTTTACCGCCAATACCGACCGACGCGAACTGAACTCGCTCAATGGCGGACGTGCTCTCCTTGGCCTGTAGCCCACCGGCTACCCAGTATCCGGCCGTGGTAACGGCGGTCGTTTGCAAGAATTGACGTCGTGACGAGTGGCGAGCCATGCGCTGATCTCCTCAACAGGGGTGAGTCGTAGGGGAATTCGCCCGGCGATTCTTTCGCCAAGGGCGGGGTAGGTCCGGTATTTTGGCAAACCAGTATTGTAATTCGGCCCCGTTGCCCGCAACAGCCACCCAATTGTCGCAAAAATGCCATTTCGCCCATGCTTCTCATTCGGTCTGTTCCGGCTGATCCAGCTGGTTTGCGAAACGGGCCAATGTCGACTAGGCTAAATCGGCTATCAGACCGGGCTCTGAGGCGAGCGGACGACACATTTGGGGCCACCAGAGCGTGGTCCTACCAACCCCACGGGACGAAACCTGCCTGTCCCCGTCGGTCTCGCCTACCAATTGGTCCCCTGTCGATAGGTTACAGCCGATAGGTTGCTGTCGATATGTTACGGCACCGCTCCCTCCCCACCTAACCGAGGAAAAGAAGCACCATGCCTATTCATCGCCCCCGATTCGTTGTCCTCTCTCTCGCCATGGCGCTGTTCTCCATGGCCACTGCCGCACAGGTCGCCCTCGCCGACCAGGCTGCCGCGGTCGCCGCGATTGAAGCCGCCGATGGCAAGGTCAAGAAGAACGCCGACGGCGATGTGACCGAAGTCGACCTGCGGGCCGCTCGCGGGGGAGACGCTCTGTTGGAGCATGTGGCAAAGTTCCCCAAGATCACCAAACTGCAAGTTTGGGGAGCGGTCTTCACCGATGCCGGGCTCGATGTGATCGGCGGCATGAAGACGCTCACCTACCTGCAGCTCGAAAACACCGATGTTACGGATGCGGGACTACCGAAGCTGCAGCCCCTCACCAAACTCAAAGTTCTGAACCTCCGCCGCTGTTCGCAAATCACGAACGACGGGCTGGCTGCTCTCGCCGGCATGACACAATTGGAGCAGTTGTTGCTGCTTTATACGGACATCGGCGACGATGCCTTGGTCCATCTCAAAGGCCTCAAGAAGCTCAAGGTGCTCGATCTGCGTGGTTGCGTACAGGTGACCAATGTGGGCGTCGGACACGTTGTTGGCTTGCCGAATTTGCAGCGGCTGAAGCTGCGATGCCCTTACGTTGACGATGAAGGCGTCAAGCTGATCGCTGGCATGAAGAAGCTGCGAGGGCTGTGGCTCGAAGACACGCAGACCACCGACATGGGGCTGCTGGAGCTGGCTAAGCAGACGAAGATCGACGAGCTCTATCTGTTGCGTGCTCCGCTGATGGACGAAGGTCTGGTCGCGCTGAAGGACATGGACCGGCTGAAAACGCTCAATATTCGTGCCACCTACTGCGATGGTTCCGGCCTAGTCAACATTGCGAAATGCACTAAGACGCTGAAGGTTCTTGACGTCAGCGAGACGACGTTCGATGACGCGGCCATGGCGCACATCAAGGATCACACTCAGCTGATTAAGCTGAATCTGTGGAACACCGCGGTCACGGATGCCGGCCTGGTCCATCTCGCTGGCATGGGCAAGCTCGGCTGGTTGAATCTCGAAAACACGCCGATCACTGATGCCGGTTTGGAACACCTTGCCAAGCTGTCGGCGCTCGCGACGTTGAATCTCGCGGAGACGCCTGTGACCGATGCCGCCGTGCCGCATCTGGCCAAGTTGAGCAAGCTCAAGAGCCTGAAGGTCGGACAGACCAAGATGACGGAAGCGGGCATCGCGGCTTTGAAGAAGGCTCTGCCCGACACGAAGATCGAAGACTAGCGCCGGGCCGTTATCGGGTTCCAGTCAATCGTGTGGGGTGATGTACATGCCGTTCTTGAGGCATAGCGTCCGCTCGTGGAACGAAGGTCCTGTGGCATATGGCCGAAGGCCTTTGTCATCATAGCCTAGGTCGAGCGAAGCGAAGGCCTAGGTAGTGGTGCCCGTGGTCAGGTCGTTTTGGCTGAAAGCCATAGTCACCTCGGCCGGAAGATCCGATGATTTTGGCCGTTGGCCAAACAACGACGTAGGGAGAGTGGCATCGGAACCTGGGGCGATGCCCCAGGCTAGGGTGTGCTTGGCCTGCGGCCAAACGTCTTGGCGGATGCCATCCGCCGATCTTTATTCGACTTGGCGTAGCGAAGAGTTTCCGCCGAAAAATCTGGCACCGCACGTTCCGCTTACTCGAGCTCTTCGAGCCAGAGACGGATTTCGTTGTCGTATTCGCTGGAGAGGTTGCTCATTACCAGCTGGCGTAGGAAGCAGGCAGCCCCTTCTTCCATCAAGTCGGCTGCCTCGGCACTGGGGAACCGGCGAGCCGGATCGGGGGCGACCAGGCCCCGGCAGAAGTTCATCAGCAGTTCGTTGCAGACGACATCTTCGGGCAAGATGCGCGGCAACCGGTGCGGAAGCATCCGCTTTGCTTCAAGAAGATCGCGGTAGTTGAGCCCTTTGCCAAACACCGGCCGGCCGGCCATGAGTTCGATCAACACATAGCCGAGGCTGGCCAGGTCTGATCGCTCGGAGTACTCGCCCCCCTCGAGGACCTCAGGGGCCGCGTACGATGGCGTGCAGGTTCGTACTGCCGGGGCATCGTCCAGCTCAAACGCCGAACCGATGTCGACCAGCTTCGCGTTGCCGGTTCGCTTGAGCATGATGTTCGAGGGCTTGATGTCGCCGTGGGCAACGCCACCACGGTGGAGTGCTGCCAGCGCCGCGAGCAAGTCACGCAAGATTGCCACTGCGACGCCTGGCTTGAGCCGAGGCTGCACCGGACCGGCCGTAACGATGACGTTGTTCATATAGTCCCAGCGTCGGCCTGAGACGCGGTGATGCGTCTGCTGCAACATCTTGGGAGTTAGCAACCGGTTTAGGTCGTAACCGTCGACCCACTCCATCTCCATCATGCGGATGCGATTGCGGTCGACGAAGTTGTGCACGTCCAGCAGGTTGTCCTGTTGGATCTGGGCGACGCGAGCTGCCGTGCCGGCAATGCGAGCCATTGCCTCTTCGTACGCAACATCGCTCTCGTATCGCTCGGGCGAAAAGATCTTCAGCGCGACCGGCAGCGTAAAGTTGTCGGTGCCACGGCGTTCTGTGAGGTAGACGACCCCTTGGCCACCGGAGCCGAGCTGGCGCAGCAGCTTATGGTGGTCGGTCCAACTAAATCGCTGGTTCTCGATCAGGGTGCCGTATCGTTCGAGCAGTTCGTCGGAGCAGCGCGTCGTCTGTTGCCCGCCGAACGTGAGCGTGTTTTGCTCACGAAAGAGAGTCGTCGTTGCCATCGTTCATCCCGGGGAGAGTGCCGCCATGCACCAAGATTATGAAGGAAGGTTCATTGTAGGTGCTGCTTTCCGCCCAAGTCCAGCTAAGAAAATGAGACGGTTGGGTGATGCGGGATCGGTCCATTTTTCCCCTGTTTTGCGGGAAAAACCGGAGGTAAGAAAAAGGCGAATCCGGACAAAGAAGTCCCGTTAGTGGGCGGTTTCTTCGCGTCGGGGGAATCCGAGTTGCTTGTCGACCAGGTTTCTCAGCGGCTGGCCCCGATGGTAACGGTCCAAATTGTCGCAGAAAAAGTCGGTCATGTCGTCGATTCGGCGGGCTGCCTGTCCGGCCACGTGCGGGGTGATTAGCACGTTCGGCATCTCCCACAGCTCGCTTTCCACCGGCAAAGGCTCCGTCTCCGTGACATCCATGGTGGCACCGAACAGATGGCCGCTACGTAGAACCTCGACGAGATCACGCTCGACCACGATCGGCCCCCGGGCCACGTTTACCAGCAGGGCGTCCGACTTCATCTTCCGCAGCTGGTCCGTGTCGAACATGCCGCGGGTCATGTCGTTGAGTGGCAGGCAAAGAATCACGATATCGCTCTGTCCGAGCAGGTCGTCGAGCCGTTCGGGGGCCCACAACTCTTCGACGAAGTCTGGCTTGTCGAACGGAAACATGTCGACCGCCAGAATACGCGTCTTGAATGGAGCAAGCGTTTCGGCCACACGTCGACCAACCCCGCCGAGCCCAACAATGCCGACGGTGCTGTGCGTTAGGTCCCGCGTTGGTCGACGAATGAACTCTTTCGCTTCTTGGGCGCGAAAGAATGTGGGCAGGCTGCGCATTTGGGCCGTGATTAGGGCCATGGTGTGTTCGGCAACCTGATCGGCCAGCACGCCCGAAGCACTGGTGACCGTAATGTCCGAGGCAATGACCTCGGGGACCAGACAGTGATCCATCCCGGCCGCTGAAGATTGAATCCAGCGGAGGCGGCCTTGCTCGACGACTTCATCCCAGGGAACCGGAACCTTGGCGTGGCCGCAGTAGATGTCCGCCGAGAGGATCTCGCTGGCGATGCGCTCCTGACCGGCGTCGACAACTTCATAATTGCCGCCGAGGGTCTGAGCCGCCGATTCGATCTGGGCGAAGTGGTGGTCTTTGACGGGATAGCAGAGAACAATTCGCATGGGCCCCATTGTGGGACAAAGATGGTCAGTCACAAGTGCCGGCCGATGGGTCGGTGTTTTGCAGGCCGTCTGGTCGCCTTGTCAGACGTAGCGAAACCGTAGCGTTTACCTGATCGTCCCCACCCAATCGCCGGGGGAAATCGCTAGAGAGGGTGCGATTTTGGGGGCTGCCAGTTGGTGGCGTTTTGGGCTCCAAACCGCTACAATATGGGGCTGAGCAGATGGAACGCTCTCCCACCCCACAATCCCACCTAAAATCTCTCCTACCGCTGACCGCGCGAGCTTGCGCGAAGTGAGGTCTACTCTGTCTGGCAAGAAATTCCAAATCGGTTTGGCTACCGTTGTTTTCCTAGTCGGATTGCGACTGTTAATCGGTGCCATGTTCTACTGGGGAGCCGTGCACAAAGCGGAAACCGGTTTTACCTCCGCATACTTCCTCCAGGGAGCCAAAGGCCCGCTCGCTTCGCTCTATCAAAATGCCGTGCCCGATTACTACGGCTGGCGAGCCACGATCGAGACCCCGCGTCAGGCGACTCGCGATCAGTCGGCCGAGGATATCGACCGGCTCGACCGCAAGAGTGACGAGTGGAAAGCCGCACTTAAACAGTGGCGGGAAGACAACGCTGGTGCCTACAAAGATTGGCAAGCTCAGGTCGAAGAGGGCTGGTGGGCTTTGCGCCAAAAGGTCCACAACCACTACGGCTTCGACGAAACGCAAGAGAAAACGTCGCGAGCGATGACCGATGTTTTCGTGGCAAGGCTGAATGATCACCTGCTCGAAAACGCCGGAGGGCTAATTGCCTACCGACACGATCTCTACCAAGAAGCTCACCGTCAGCCGGGACCGGAACTGCCGGCGCTACCCAACGCGGCCGAGAACAAGGGCGCCGCGATGGGCGTTCAGGCTTGGACGAAGAAGACCGAGCAGGAGCTACTGCGGGACCTACGCAATCTGGCGACCACCGATCAACTCGCCAAGGGTGACTTGCCTGTCGAAAAGACTTCGATCGAGACGGTCGACAACTGGGTAATCAAAACGCACATGGTCATTGGCGTCTGCCTGCTGGCGGGGCTGTTTACCCGGCTCGCCTTCTTCGGTGCCGGAGCGTTCATCCTCTCCGTGGTCGCCTCGCAGCCGCCGTGGGTTGCGGATGCCAATCCTTGGCTATGGGGACAGACGGCCGTCGGCTACCAGGCCTGCATCATGCTCGTCTGTTTCGCGCTGATGTTCTCTCACGTGGGGCGTTGGGCTGGGCTCGACTACTTCATTAACAAACTAATCGGACGTCGCTGCTGCGGCGGCGAAGGAGAAGCGTAAATGCATCAGGCACGACCCGAATCGACCGCCGATGTGAAGACCGACGACGTGAAGAGTGAAAGCTGCTCGGACTTTTCACGCCGTGACCTTCTCAAAGGCGGTGTTGCCGCTGGACTTGTCGGAGGCCTTGGTCTGGGAGCCGCCTATTTCGGCTATGACCGCCGCCTCATTCGCCCCGTGCGAATCGGCGTGATTGGTACCGGCGACGAAGGTAACGTTCTCATCGGCTCACTCAATCCAGAGTTTGTCGATGTGGTGGCGATTGCCGACATTCGCCCCTACAACGTCTATCGCGCTTTCAACGGCGACGAGTCGAGCGACAACGCCTTGAAGGTTCGCCCTGGCCTCGTGAAAGTCTTTGGCCATGCTAACGAGACCGAAGCCCGCAAGCACATTAAGGTCTATGAGGACAAGTACACCGACCTTCTTGACGATCCGAACGTCGAGGCGGTGATCGTTGCTTTGCCACTACACCTGCATGCCGAAGCCTCGATTGAAGCGATGCGTCGTGGCAAGCACGTGCTGTGCGAAAAGCTCATGGCCCACAGTGTGCACGAGTGCAAAGAGATGGCTCGCGTCGCCGAGGAGACCGGCAAGCTGCTCGCCGTTGGTCATCAGCGACATTACAGCGTGCTCTACGATCAAGCCCGCCGGGCGATTCAGCGTGGCGTGATCGGTGATGTCCATCACATTCGGGCTCAATGGCATCGTGGCAACCTGCCTGGCAAAGATAGCTGGCAGCCGGCCCTGCCCGATTCAAAGATGAAGGGCGACTTGGCCAAGTACGAGAAGGAGTCGGCCGACCTGCTCAAGCGAGTCCACGAAGACCTGGCGAAGGATAAGTGGAATCCGGCGCTGAGTGCTCGTCTGGCTGCCGTCGAAAAGAACCGCCGTCTGCATCTGGCCAAAGTTCGCGACGCCGCCGTAGACGCCGCCAAGTATGGATATCAGAGCCCGCCCGCTCCGGGCGCCAATGGCAAGCCGCGGTCTCCGCTAGAAGAGCTGATTCGCTGGCGACTGTGGGATCGTACCGGAGGTGGTCTGATGGTCGAGCTGGGCAGTCATCAACTCGATGCGGCCAGCATCTTCGTCAATGCTTCGAACGACCGGGAGGGCGGCCATGGCGGAGGGCACCACGGCGTGCATCCGCTAACCGTGTACGGCGTTGGCGGACGGCACATCTTCCCCAACGACCGAGACGCCTTCGATCACGTCTACTGTGGTTACGAATTCCCCGGCCCCGGCTACGAGGAAGATGAGAATAAGAAGATCGTGGTCACCTACTCGTCGATCAACGGCAACGGTTTCGGCGGCTATGGCGAAACGGTCATGGGTACCAAGGGAACGATGGTCGTGGAACGCGAACGCGACTTCCAGATCTTGGCCAACAGTTCCGCCACTACGATTCAGTCGGCCAAAAGCAGTGGCGGGCCGACGCTCGACACGACCGAAAGCGGTGCCCCCGTGGCGGTGCAGAAAGCGGTCACTGGTCCGGTCAGCCGCGGCTACACCGAGCAGATCGAGCATTGGGCCTGGTGCATTCGCAATCCGGCACCCGAGCACAAGCCACGCTGTAGCCCTGAGGTCGCTCTGGCCGACGCGGTGATCGCCTTGGTCTCCAATCAAGCCATGAAGGAAGAACGACAGATCACCTTCCAGGATTCGTGGTTCGATATCAACAGTGATGAGACGCCAGAGGGTGTTGCTCCCAGTGTTAAGGCGACAGGACCGGCCAAGGCCGCTCACGCATAGACCGTTTAGTTGAGTGGAACGAACCGACCAGGCCATTTGAAATCGAGACGGCCTTTTTCGAATAGACAAGAAATTTGAACCGCCCCTGGCGGCCCATCCGAGGATCACGTCATGAATCTGACGGAAGAAGAAAAGTTAGTTGGAATCGAGAACTTCCGCGCCGCGATTGGTAGCGAGCATACCCGCGGCGAGAAGCTGCAGGAATCGGTTTCCAAGAACCTCCGCTCGAAGCACGGCCTCGGCGCCTTCTACTACGGCTACGGCGAGGTCGACAAACCGGTTCGTGTCGGTGTGATCGGTACCGGCGACGAAGGCAACGTCCTGATCGGTTCGCTCAACCCCAAGTACGTCGAAGTGGTGGCGATCGCCGATATTCGCCCCTACAACGTCTACCGCGCGTTTTACGGCGACAAGACGTCGAAGAACGCCAAACGAGTTCGTCCCGGCTTGATGTCGGTTTACGGTTGGAAGAACGAGAAAGAAGCTCGCGAGATGGTCAAGGTTTATACCAACGGTTACGAAGAGCTGCTCGATGACGAGAACGTCGAAGCGGTGATCGTTGCCCTGCCGCTTCACCTGCACGCTGAAGCCTCCATCAAGGCGCTCCGTAAAGGCAAGCATGTGCTGTGCGAGAAGTTGATGGCCCACGACGTTCATCAGTGCAAGGAAATGGCTCGCGTCGCGAAGGAGACTGGCAAACTGTTGGCGGTCGGCCATCAGCGACATTACAGCGTGCTCTACGCCAACGCGGTCGACGTCATCAAGAGCGGACTGATCGGCGACATTCACCACATTCGTGCCCAATGGCATCGTGGTAACCTGCCAGGCAACGATAGCTGGCAGCAACCGCTTCCGGACGAAAAGATGCGCAATGACTTGGCCAGCGCCACGAAGCGACTCGTCGGCGATGCCAAGAAGTTGACGGGCGCACAGAAGAAGACGGTGGCCGAGATCAGCAAGGCCCGTGGCAGCGTGGCGGCCGATCTCCCCAAGAAGGAAGCGGATTTGCTCGCCAAGTGGACCAAGGATTTTGACAAGTGGGATGGCGAACTGGCCGTTCTGCCCGCCAAGGCGGAAGCTGGCTTCGCACGAATCGCGACGTTGGCAGACAAGAAGGAACCGCTTACGATCGACGATCGAGCCGTGTTCACCGATATTTTGGCCCAGTGTGATCGGGTTGGCAAAGTGCTCAAGACTTACGGTGAGCGGCTCAGCAAACTGCGAATCTCTGGCGATCAGAAGAAGGCGATCAAGAAACGCGTCGACGATGTTCGCAAGCGAACGAGCCGCGTGGCCGATCTTCAGGATCGCGTCGAGGTTCTGGTCAATCGACTTCAGGATGCCGCCTTGGAAACGAGTGTCGAGGAGTTCGGCTACGAGAGTCACGAGGTTAGCGGAAAGAAGGTTTCCCCTCTGGCGGAATTGATTCGCTGGCGACTCTGGAACCGCACCGGCGGCGGACTGATGGCCGAGCTCGGCAGTCACCAGCTCGACGCGGCTGGCATCTTCGTGAGTGCCCAGCGCAAAGACGGCAAGAAAGCGATGCCGCTGAGCGTGACCGCGGTCGGGGGACGCCACATCTTCGATCATGATCGAGATATCGACGATCACGTTTACTGTTCGTTCGAGTTCCCCGGCCCCGATTACGACCCCAACGACGAAGAGAAGAAGAACAAGAAGATTGTCGTTTCCTATTCGTCGATCAACGGAAATGGCTACGGCGGTCATGGCGAAATCGTGATGGGGACCAAGGGCACGCTGATCCTGCACAAAGAAAAGGACGTGATGCTCTTTAAGGGGTCCAACACCTCGGCCTACATTCAGATCGGCGGTAACAAGAAGAAGCCGACCCTGGGCGATGGTAAGACCGGCAGTCGCGAAGCCCAGCTGGGCGGATTGGCGATTGAGGATCCGGCCAGCCGCGGCTACACCGAAGAGATCGAGCACTGGGCCTGGGCAATTCGCACGCCCGATGGCGACGTTCCTTTGCGTTGCAGCCCGAAGGTGGCCCTGGCCGACGCGGTGATCGCGCTGACCACCAACCTGGTCATGAAGGGGCAAGACGCCTTGCCTGGCGATACCGACGTGCAGGGTCGAGCGAACTTCGATCCCGCCTGGTTTGATCCTGATAACGATGCGACGCCGGAAGGTGAGCCGGTAAACGTAAATCGCGATGCGTACAAAATCTAAACCATTCGGTTGGGACAGGCGTAGCAGAGTCGCACCGCAAGGAACGTACAACACGTAACAAACGACACGAAGGAGCAGGTGATGGAGAAGTGGCCGCTAGGAGTTTTTGCCAGCGTGGATGCTGGCTTGGGCGTCAAGTTGGAAGTCGCTCACGAGTTGGGCGTACCGACCATTCAGTTGCACACCCCGGCCAAGGAAACCCGTACCGAAGAGAACGCCAAGGCATTCTTGGCCAAGCTCGCCGATCTGGGGATTACCATCAGCTGTGTCTTCGCCGGCTTTGAAGGCGAAAGCTACGCCGACATTCCGACCACCAAGGAGAAGGTCGGACTGGTTCCTCCCTCCACGCGGGCCGCGCGCGTTCAGGAGCTCAAGGAGATCTCTGACTTCGCGCGATTGTTGGGGGTGGATGTCGTCGGTGTGCATATCGGCTTTGTGCCCCACGATCGATCCGATCCAAACTACGACGACGTTGTCCGCGTGACCCAGGTTGTTTGCGATCACTGCCAAAAGAATAGTCAGGCTTTGCACCTGGAAACGGGGCAAGAAGCGGCCGACACCTTGCTGCAGTTCATTGGCGATGTGGAGCGAGACAACCTGTTCGTCAACTTCGATCCGGCGAACATGATTCTGTACGGTTCGGGCGAGCCGCTGGAGGCCCTTCGCAAGATCGGCTCCTACGTCCGCAGCGTTCACTGCAAGGACGCCAACTGGTCGGATAAGCCGGGAGAGACGTGGGGGCAGGAAATGCCGCTGGGCCAAGGTTCGGTTGGCATGGAAGACTATCTCCGCACGCTCGACGAGCTTGGCTACACCGGGCCGCTCACTATCGAACGCGAGATCCCGCAAGAGCCGGAGCGACAAAAGGCCGAAATCGGCGGCGCCCTCGATCTCTTGAGCAGTCTCAAAGAGAAGCTTGGTGCCTAGCCAAGACTAGCGGCTTTTCTTCGTTTTGGGCCGCAGTACAAGGACGACAATCAGCATCACGGCCGCAATCGGAATGAGCTGCTTCCAACGCGCGATGATCGCGAGCCCAACGCCTGCGATGATGATCAGCATCATGAGGCTGTTGGGAAGCGCTTCCAAGTGAGGGAAGGCGAGCCACAGCACGGCCAGGACCATGCCGATGCGGATACCCATTGCGGACAGCGTGACCTGCGTGTCGAATAGGTCGGGCTTGAGCAGCAAGAATCCACCCGCCGCCAAGGAGAGGATCGCCAGGATGCCGAGCACGTGTCGCTGCATGAATAGAGGGGCCGCTGGCGGTTTAAATCGAAGAGGAGATGAGGACAAGGGATCGGACCGTAAGTATCCCGCCTAGGGGCATCGGGATCAATCGGGGCGAAGACTTCACGCGGTGATGAACCGCCGGGCGGTTCGTTCTCGTTAGATCCGATCGAGGCTATCGATCCAACTGACCAAGTCGGCCAGTTCTGCTTCGCCAAGGTAACGCGGTTTGCCGAGGAACTCGACCACGGTGACCGGGTACTTCATCTTCTCAAGTCCCTTGATCTGAAGAGCGATACGAGCGGCCGATTCATTTTCTTTTGATGTCGCCGTGTAGATCGCCAGTCGGTTGGCCGGATCGGTCGCCGGTGGCCGAGCGGAAGCGGGAACCGGGCTCTGCACTGCGGCCACGCCACGGACAACATCACGCTGGCTGAAGGCAACGTAGTAGGCCATCGCTCCGCCCCCTTCGTGACCATGGGCGACAATGCGATTGGGATCGATCGAGTAATCCTTCTCGATTTCGTCGTAAGTGCGGCGGACAAACTCCAATTCGTCGGCCGTCCACCGCCGCGGATCGCGAGGACGCGGGGCAAGTAGAATCAAGTTTCGTTTGTCGCAGTGATCTTTCCAGCGGGCAAGCAGAGCCTCGCCGTCGAATTTACCGGGAGCTTGTAACCAGATCACCACTCCGTAGGTTGCGGCCGGATGATAGTTCTCCGGAACGTAGACGGAGCATTCGTTTTCAAACTCCGCTAGTTTAAGTTCAAATATGCCCGTTTTGGGCCGATCGCCTTCGAACGCGGCCAACTCTTCGACGGCCGGCAAGTCTCGTGGTAGGTCGGTAGGTAGTTTGGCGAGCGTGATCTCGATTACTTGGGTTTCATCGCCGCGAACTCGCGTGATGGTTACCTTCTCCTCGGGGATCTGCCGGCTAAGTTTCTGTCGCAAAGCAGCCGCATCTGCGACTTCCTCTTCGCCGAGCTTCGTAATTCGGTCCCCAGCTTCGAGTCCCGCATCGGCGGCCGGACTGTTGGGGTAGACGTAGCGGACGACGACGCCGGCGGCCTCCCCTTCGGACGAAGCCTCATCGCGGCGAGGTAGAATTCCGAGGAAAGGATGCTCGTAGGGAATCAGTTTGTCGGTCAGCTCCAGCGTGATCTCGACCGGCTTCTCCTTGCGAAGCACCGTTAAGGCGAGTTGGTCACCTGCGTAGAGCGGACCCACAGCATGCTTGAGTTGCGCCTGATTGATAACCGGCACGCCGGCCGCTTTAACGATGATGTCATTTTCTTTTAGGCCAGCTTCGTCGGCCGGACCACGCGGGTGGACACCGATGATCTTCGGCTTCACGCTGAACAGGTCACGCCCTTCCAAGCTGATTCCCATCAGGCCGCGGTGTAGATCCTTTCCTTCTTTCAGGCGTGGCACGATGGCACGAATGTCGCTCAAGGGGACCGCGAATCCGATTCCGGAGTCGTACCAGTCGGTGCCGCTCATGCCCATTTCGGCGTGAGGAGAGAGGGGGCCGAGCAGCCCAATAACGCGGCCATGGATGTCGACCAAGGGACCGCCATAGTTGCTTGGCGAAATCTTCGCGTCGGTCTGAATGGCCTTGCTCCAAACGCGGTCGAGCGCGCTGATGATGCCGACGGAAACATTCGGTTGCTTCGTTTCGTACATGCGCCCCACGGCAAGCGCCCAGGCACCGACGCGGATCGACTCTAGCGGAGCCATTTCCGGAACCGCGAGCGGCTCGACGCCTGCGGGGAGATCGACCTTGAGTAGGGCGACGCCTCGATTGTGATCGGTGGCAATGAGCTTGGCCGGCATAGTGGTGCCGCTGGGCAGCGTCGCGAGAATCGCCGACGGTTCACTGATGAAGTTGTAAGCACTCGAAACGAGAAAGCCGTCTTCGCTGAGCACCAATGCGGACGAGGTTTGCTGGCCGAGCTGCGTCGCCGTGGCTCCCTTGCCACCCACCGTCTGGATCTGAATGACCGACGGTGCGACTGTATCGAGGGCTGCTCGCATCGCCTGCTGTTCGCGATCGAGCAGGTCGTCTTGAGCTGCTGCCGAACCGGTGGCCGATGCGAACACTAAGAAACAAAGGATCGCCAATGCGATCCCTGCTAGTCGATCAGTGCGGGGGATTCGGTTGCGTTGGGCAATCACTCGGGGACTCCTGTCGGCTCTTCTGGCGGGGTGTCGTTACGAAGCATGATCGATTTGAGCTCCTCACCCCGGCGAACGGTGAGTGAGATTTCCTGGGGATGTTCGATCAGTTTCGCTTGTTCTCGCATGTCTTTTAGCGATCGGACCAGCACGCTGCCTACAAATAGCACCAGGTCGTCAGGCTGCAGTCCGGCTTCCGCGGCGGCGGAATCGGTTCGCACCGCATCGACATAGGCAGGCGTGTTGTCGACCACATTCGGAACCATGACCACGCCGAACTTACTCAATTCGAGCGGGTTACGGGCGAGTCGCTCAGTTTCCGGATTGCGCCGTCGGAACTTGCCCGACTTGATGTCGTCGATGGCCTGCTGAAGCTGGGAAATGGGCATGGCGTAGTTGAGCCAGGCATTCGATCGCTGGTCGCGAACCTCTTTGCCGAGCATGCCGAGTAGTCGACCATGTTGATCGGTTAACGCTCCGCCGGTCGCGCCGGCGTTGTTGATCATGGCGTCGACGACGTAGATCTTGCCTCGATAGGGCGTGGCGAACGCACCTTGTCGGCCAGCCAAGTTGGTTACCGAGGCGATCACGCCTCGCTGCACACTAACGCGTTCATCGCCGGTGGCGACGCCGTAGAGATTGCTAAAGGCGAGCACACGCATGCCGAGTTCGCCGTCAATGGCGGTGGACAGATCGAAGTAAGGTAGATCGGTCGCGTCGAGCTTCAGGACGGCGGCATCGAGCCCCGGATCGGCACCGATAAGATCGGCCGTGAACTTGCGACCGTCGTCAAGCACGACTGTAATGTCGTCGGTGTCGAGGACGTAGCTCCAGGTAGTGAGCACGTGCCCTTCGCCAGAAATTAGGAGGCCGCTCTGGTACGCTTCCAGACCACGAAGTCCACCGGCGCCGTAGATCTTGACCACCATCGGTTGCACTTGCTGCACCGCCTTAGTGACGGGGGCCGCATGGAGCGGGACCGATAGCGTGGCGAATGCCGCCGTTAGTAACAGAATCATGTTGACGATTCGTCGACGCATTCCTTACAGCTCCTGTTCCTTCGTCGGTCCGCTAGTGGTGCCGAAGTTGATCGACTCAATCTTCAGTTCGGTGTAGATCTCGTCGCCATGGCGGACCACGATTCGTGCCGGGACATATCGCTCGCCGTCTCGGCGGTACTCTTCAAAGTAGAGCTCGCACGGATCGACGTCATCGTCCGTAAAGACTTCCATGGCACGCAACTTCCCGTCATCGGGATCGAAATGGAAGCGGCATTCGACACCGCCGCGGGTGCCGACCAAAACATCGTACAGGTCGCGACGCAGTTCCGCCTCGCTGTCGACCGGCTTGGAAGGAACCGTGCCCAGGTAGTAGGTGTCGCCAAACTTCTCGACACCTTCTTGCAGAAAACGTTGCCACATGTGTAACGACAGCAGCAGCCCGCCACTGCCGGGCGGGTCGATGATGTCGTTCAGCTCGTCGCCAAAGTCAGCTTCCACTCGGAAGTCGGGCAGCTGCAGCTCGCCATGACTGGGCGACAGAATGAAATAGGTGTCTCCTGGTCGGGGCGCCGTTGCCCGCACGTTCCAGTCACTGGGCAACTTCTCGAAGGAGCCGTTCTCGGTGAACGCCTTCCAGACCCGTTTCTGATGCAAGTCGTTGAAATAGTAGTTGGCGTAACCTTTTCGCTCTTGGAAATGATCCTTGACGATCTGTGGCATTTCCGGCTTCTTGGGCTTGGGGCGGGCAGTGCGAGGGCGTCGCGCCGGCCGCGGCTTTTCGGCGTCCTTGTCTTCCTTGTCCTTCTCGTTGCCGTCCCCGCTTTCCTTCTCGCCGTTCTCCTTCTCGCTCTTTTTCCCTTCTTCCTGATTGTCGCGGGGAGGCTGTTGGGGACGTTCTCGCCGACCGCTAATCCGCTCAATCAGTTCGCCGGGAGCGTGGGTTCCGTCGAGCCGCACGACGGTCTGCATGGTTTCCCCGTCTTGGCGAAACGTGACCGGAACTCGCCAGCCCTTAGGGAAGATGCCCAGCACGTTCTTGAGCCCGTTGACGGTGCGAATTTCCCGCCCACCGAAGCGTACGATCTCATCGTCGATGCGAATGCCTCGACGAAAGGCGTCGCTGTCGTCTTGCAGCATTGTCACAACCACGCGGCCGTCGTCGTCACTCGAGGCCCGGGTGCCCCACGAAGCGTGATCGACAATGCGACCACTGTGGAGGTAGCCCATGAAGTTCTTGATTTGATTGATTGAAATCGCGTAGCCGACGCCGACATTCACGCGGCCCCGTTTCTCAAAGGAGCCACGGCCGTTGATGCCGATCAGCTGGCCCGCTTCGTTGAACAGAGGGCCGCCGGAGTTGCCGGGATTGATCGCTGCGTCCGTCTGGATGCAATCGGTGTATTCGAGCAGCGTGCCAGCCGGGTATTGATACCGCTGCACGCCAGAAATAACGCCATAGGAAACGGTAGGCTTGTAGTCGGTGGCCAGCAGGAACGGGTTGCCAATCGCGTAGGCCCAATCGCCCACTTGAACGGCGCTGCTGTCGCCGAGTTCCGCCGTGGGGAAATCATCCCGCCCAAACAGCTTGATCATGGCAACGTCGCCGGTCGGATCGACGCCCACGATAACGGCGTCGTACAGCACGCCGTCGGACATGCCACATTTCATGGCGGTGCCCATTGGCTGGGTGACGTGAAAGTTAGTGAGCGCGTAGCCGTCTGGCGTGATGACAACGCCAGACCCGCCTCCGCCTCCGCCGGCGCCAAAGATGGCCACGGTGGCGGCGGTCGCTTTTTCCAGCATGGCAACACGGGCCGCTTCGGCTTCAAGAACCGCGAGATCGACTTGAGCGCTGGCCGGAGCCGCTGCGAATATCAAGCTTGCCAAGCTGACGAGGGACAACCAGGCGGTTACGCGAATCCTCATTTTACAATCCTTGCTTCGCATAGATTCAGGTCGTCACCACTTTCGCCGTTTTCACCGAAGTCTACCAGAATCGTGAGCCGGCTGGTGTTCTCAACGTCGAGATCCAACACCTTAGGCGACTCGAGTCCGGAGATCATTTCATCGAAGAGAACCTTGTCGTCGCCGCGAATGACCAGCTGGACGTGCCCGATAGTGGCGACCCGTTCATCGATGCCAGCGATTGCCTTGAACCTTCGGGCGTCCTCTGGCAGTTCGTATTCGAGAGTCGTGCGGCTAGCGATGGCCAGGCCACGGGTGAAGAGGCGGATTTCGTCGGGGCTTTCCTCGCGATAGTAGCGGAGCCGTAGCGTTCCGTCCGCACCCGGACCGGCTCCGAGTGCTCGATCGTTACGCGGGCGGCGAACGGGCAACAACTGCTCCAGGCTGTTGGGCGTCGCGGAGAATTTGGGCGCCCATTCCATCGAAGCGGGCTGCATGTCGCTCAAGTAAACCATGTTGTCGGCGGCGAACTCGATACGATCAACTTGGTTCAACCGCAGCGGAATGTCGATTCCGGTTGCCGTCGTGACCACGAGTGCGTCATCCTTTAGTTCGAACGCGGCGGCTTCGATCTGCGAACCAGCACGATCGATCAGCAGACCGCGACTGGCAGAGGTCTCGACCGATTCGGCTCGGGAGTAGACGAGTCCTTCGACTTTCTCGCGGCCGACGGGAATCCAGTCGGAGTCAAGTTGGAACTCAACCGATTCCGCAGTGACGGTTCGTAGAATGCCTTCCAGGTAGTCGATCCGCGGTCCCCTGCGAATGACCAGTAGGTCACCCACGCCGTTCGCCTTAAGCGCTTTGCTCCATTGTTCTTGTTGGTCCTTGTTCTGTTCCTTGAAGCGTACGTGGCGTAGATGGCTAGTCGAAATCTTGACCTGCGGTCCGCCTTGCAGTTGTACTTCGGCGAAATCGTCGGCGACGGAGTACGATTCGGCCAACAATATCGAGCCATCGATCAGCGTAACCCAAGCCGCGGATGCTGCGGCCGCGCCGGTCGAGGTTTTGGAGGATTGATCGACTTGAATGCTGCGAATTCGATTGAACGGAAATTCCGTGCTGGAACCGTCTTGTCGAATACGGATTGCACTTTCCGTGATGGCGGCGATCTCACCGGTCGTGGTGGTCCCGTCGAGATTGTGTACCGTCGCCTGTGCATTTGCCGCTTGCGAGGGCAGGGGAGCCGCGAACAGCAGGATCGGAATGAAAAACAAGAGTGACTTCATAGACGGCTTTGATTGCATGTTCGATGGAGACGGCTGAACGTCGGATGACGACAGCTGGCACGGCACGTTTCTACCGCTGCCCCTTTTTCTTCAGCTTGGCTAACTCGCGGAAGTATTCTTCGATCGCTTCTCGGTGAAGGGCGGGGAAATCACGGCCGAGACCTTGCATGGCCTCTTCACGCTCTTTGGCCGGGAGGTTGCCCCAGTCTGCTCCGCCTGCGATACGTTTCTTGTCGACTTCTCCCTTGCCTTTACCGCCGGGAAGGGCACTGTCCGGCAAGGGGCTGCTACTTCGATTCTGGCCTTTTCCGGCGCCACCGCCCGCTTGCTGCTGTTGCTGTTGTTGGTCTTCCAGTTTCTTGATCAGCTTGTCGAGCGATTCGATGACGCCATCTTCCACGTCACGAACCTTTTGGTTGGCACGACCCAGCACGAGACGCCGCTGAATGTCGTCCATACGACGAGAGATGTGGTCGAGCGAGTCGATTTCAAGGCGTTCCAGATCCCCTTGCATCAACTCCGCCAAGGAGCGGTATCGCTCGGGGATGTCGTCGGGGCGCTCCAGTAGACGGCCTAGTGCTTTGAGCCCGTCCTCCTTTTCCAATAGCCGATGATGGACCACACCGGAGTAGAACAGCAAGGACGCGGGGTCGACGACCTCTTCCGGCTGAATATCTTTTAGCAGCTCGATCGCTTCGTCAAAGAACTGCCCTTGCGTCAGCGCTCTCCCTGCATAAAGTCGCATGTTCCTGCGAACGAATGGGTCGAGATCTTCTTCGCTGAGCCAATCGGTTTCCAGCGGACTCGTGTAGGTGAAGCCGGCTTGCACGAGCGCTACCATCTTTTCCGCACGGGGCTCGAGCAGCGCGATTGCCGCCGCCGTGTTGTGGAGCAGGTCCTGCGTGGTAGCGGATTCCGTATCGGTGGGCGAGCCTTGCGGCCAGATCTGATCAAACTGCTGCATCCGCTCGGCAGTCGCGGACTGCGAGGTAAGCCAGTCGAGTACGGTCTGTCGTGCCGCCAGTTCTTCCGGAACTTGCCAAGTGGCACTCTTTCCCAGATCGTCAGCATTCAGGCTGCTCGTTGTGCCCAGCAACATACAGACCGCCAGCAAAGCGGCCAGTAGTCGTGACGTTCGTAACATGCCAAATAGATTCGTCATGCCTGTGCTTCCTTAACGATTCTTGCCGAGGATGATGTCGCGGGTGATGCGGTGGATTCGCTCTTCGCGATCCGCCAGCCGGCGAATGGTCGGCGCGAGCCAGTCGGCTTCGACCTCCTTGGTGTCGATCATTTCCTTGTATTGTTCGGTACGGCGATTGACTCGCATTTGCAGAGCGCGAATCATCTTCAATTCGGCCAAGGAGTCAACAAGCGGCGGATCGCCCGGTTCACCGGCCTGCATGCCCGGGGGAGGAGGAGGCGGTTTGTTGCCTTCCTTAAGATCCTTGCGGGCCTTCTCCAGGGCGGCGATGATCTCTTCCAAGGCCGCGATGATGTCGGTCTCCACGCCTTGCGTGAGCTTACCGACTTTGGCGTCGGTCAAGCGTTCGGCAACCATCTCCATGTCTTCGCGGATCTGCCGAACGGCTTCCGGCAAGGCCACCGCAGTGCCATCTTCGCGGAGTAGTACCAGAGCCTTGTCGACTTCGCCGATAATCTTGACTTCTTTGCGGGCCAGGCGATCGGCCTCGATTTCGTCGGCCCGATCACGTTCGTCGGCCGGTTTCTTGTCCAATTGAACGGTGGCGTCGTAAACCGCTTGCTGCATTTCGAGCATCTTGCGGAAACGACCTTCGAGCATTGCCAGCGTTTTTTCCATTTCCTCTTCACGCATCTGGCGGAGGATCTCTTCTAGCTCTCGCTTGGCCCGTTCCAACTCGGCCAGGGCTTCTTCCTGGGGCTTCTTGGCTTCGTTCTGCTTGGCCTCTTTAAGCTTCTTTTCCGCCTCACGCATCTTCTCGGTTGCCGCTTGGATGCGCTCGCGAGCTGGGAAGGCGTCTTTCTGCGGGGGCTGCTGTTCCTGTGGCTGACCTTCGCCCTGACTGGGCTGGCCCGGGCTCGGCTGTCCTTGACTGGGCTGTCCCGGACTCGGTTGACCCTGGCTCGGTTGACCCTGGCTCGGTTGACCCTGACTGGGCTGCCCATCACTCGGTTCGCCGTTGTTCATGTCCTGTGGCGAAGCATCGGAATCGGATTTCTCGCCATCCGAATTGCCGTCGGACGATTTGTCGCTCTTCGAGTCACCACTTTCGGACTCTTCACCAGGCTTGCCCTCTTTGTCGCTGGCTTCTTTATCGGCGCCTTCGTTATCCGAGTCGCCTGGCTCCTTGTCATTACCTTCGCTCGACTCTTCACCCGACTTGCCGTCTTGCTCGCCAGGCTCACCGCTGGCGGATTTGCCATCCGAAGGTTGCCCCTTGGAAGGTTGGCCATCGGAAGACTTACCGTCGGAGGACTTTCCTTCGCCCGATTCACCTTCGCTCTGCTTGCCGTCGGATGACTCGCCCTCAGACGACTCACCATCCGATGATTCGCCTTCCGAGTCTTTATCGCGATCTTGCTTGGACTCGCCCTCCTTGGATTCTCCTTCTGACGAGTCGCCGGAAGACTCTTCGTTTTCCTGGATGCGTTCTGCTAGATCGCCCATGCGGTCGGCTAGATTGCCCTGCCGTTTGCCGAGCCGTTTGGCATCCCCGCCGCGATCGCCGCGGGTGCGAAGTTCTCGTTGCCGCTTGATGGCGCGGTCGATTTCTTTGATATACTCTTTGACCCGCTGCTGTTCACTGCGATTCTGATCGGCCCGATTCTCCGTCAGCAGCAGCTTGAGAATCAGCTGCATGTCCTGCTCGACATCCGATTGCCGATTCGAGACTTCGTCGAGGTCGCGCAGTAGGTCGCTGTCGAGTAGTTCGAGGATTTCGCTCAGCTGATCGTGGACGCCACGCTTGCTACTCTCGGAGACCGCTTTTTCCAGCAGGGTGGCTCGTTGGGGATCCTCTTTGCGGATCAGCTCGGCCAACTTGAGCAGCTCGCTCTTGAAGCGGCGATAGGTGTCGGTCAGCTTGCCGTGGTCCAGCAGCAGCCGGTCGCTAAGCTTAGGGCCTTCTTCGACAGCCTTGGTCGTGTCGTCTGCCCAGGTGTGACTAGATACCAAGAGCATCGCCACCGCGAGTAGCGGGAGCAGGCTAAATCGGCTTGTACCCATACGTCGTTCCCTCCGTCGGCAATTGTACACGCTGGTGCTCATCGGGCGAATCACCATATCGTTTTCTGCACGTAATGGGGCCGAAAATCGGGGCAAAATCGTTAATATCCCACTTGGTCTACGCTGACGGATTAGGTTGGTCGGGAATGCTCGACTTCACATCCACCGAGGCTTAATCGAGCAGGCCTTTTCGCAGCTCCTTTTTCAGTTCCTCGCGACGCTGCTTGGTCATGCGAGAGATCTCGCGGTGGTCGGCAATGATCTGCCGCAGTTTGGCCAACGATTCTTGGAAGGTGCCGAAGTCTTCCATCTTTAACAAGACCTCTTCGATCTGTTCGAGGATGGTGGCCAGTTGGGCGCGCGCGACGTCGATTTCCTCGACCACGTCTTTTTCGGTCTTCAGTAGTTCGCGTGCGGTACGGAGTTGTTGCCCCCAGGCTGGGTATTCATCTCGCACGACGCCCTTGAGCTTGTCAGAAATTCCGTCTTTGAGCCGCTCGGTCGTCTTCTCCAAATAGGAGACGTTGTTGTAGACCAGCTCCAGCAGGATCGAATCAAACTCGGCGGCCAAATCGACCAGCTCGTTTTGCGTTCGATCCTTGCTTTGCAACGATTCTTCGAGCGCGAGGATATTCAGCGGCAAACTTTGACTTGTTGTCGCGTCGTCGTTTTCCTGGTCGTCCTCGTCGCCGGAGGACTTCGTGCCGGTCAGGCGTTTCCGCGTTCGCAGGAGCGTGTCACTGACGCGAACCAATTCGTCGGCGACCGACGAGAGCCGTTGCCGGAGGAATACTTCTTTCGATTCGAGTTTGGCTCTCAGTTCGTCCTCCGTGATAACCTCGAACTCAAATCGTTCGCTCTTGCCAATGTGTGGCTCTTCGGCCAGAGGATAGTTGTCAGCGGCTCGGATCGTCAGAGTAAACTTGGCCCCCAGCACGACTTGCAACTGGCTTACGTCCAAGCGAGAAGAACTCTCCTGGCCGAACTCGCCATCCTCTGGCAACGGGAAGGGGATCTGTTGCTCGTCGACTCCTTCCGCCTCAACGTTGAACCAAGTACGGGTCAGACCGTAGTCATCGGCCACGCTGCCTTCGAAGGGGATGCTCGCTTTGGGAGTCACGGCCGCGCCAACACCGGTTGGCCGCACATCGACGCGAGGGATCTGGTCGAGGTTCGCCAACAGGCGAAGACGAATCGGTTGCTGATTGGAGACACCGTCGCTGTCGACGAGTGTGAATAGTACCGTGGTATTATCCGTCACCTTGCCGAGCGGCAGCGTTAGCTCCGTCGGATCGTCGGGAGAAATCGTGATCGGCGAATGTTCCGCGTCCGCTTCCTCACCGGCGACACGCCAGTCGGCCGAGCGAAGTGGTTTGCTCGACTTGGCAACGACCACGACATCGGTTCCTTCCGGCATGCTCATGATGCCGGTGACAGGGAACTCGCCATTTTTCTTGCCGACGTACTCGGGGAACTCGCATCGTAGGGCGATCTGATTGATGTCCGGTGGTTCGACCGCTTCGATTACCAAGTTGTCGATCCGGTCGTCCTTGCTCATGGCACCACGTCGGACAGCCACAACGCTAAAGCGGGTCGTCGTCTGTACGTCTTTGAACTCGTAACGGAATTCCTGGAACTCGTCTCGACCGGGAATCGACTTGCCTCGTTTTGACATCGGAGGGCGATCGGACGAACCGCCGGCGTTTTCATAATGAATTTCAAGCAGGTCGGGCGGCGTCCAGTCGTCACGCAAGTCGGCTCGGGCGATGATGTCGATGTCGGTGCCACGGGCGATCTTAACGACTCGCCGACCGTCTTCGCCTTCCTCAAAGCCGTCGACGTAGATCTTGGTCGCTCGGGGCCAGGTTGCCTCGCCGAGCATCACACTGCGGTCGAGCCAGATCTTGGTCGCCTCGGTCTGCCAGAAGGCGAAGGAGGCGAGCGAAAATAGCAGGGCCACAGCGAGGCAGGCTGAAATGATCAGCGGTTGTCGGCGTAGGACCTGCGTGAGCGAGACATCATCGGTGAGTCGACGGGCTTCGTCACTGGTGTTGTCGAGCATGGCCGCGGAGAAGCGTCCCAGCGACTCGCGATGTTCGGCGAGTTCGACCGAAGTCACGAGTCGGTCGCCAAGCGATTCGAATCGGCGCTCAAGAAGCAGTGCCATGCTGGCGTCGGTCAGGGGAACCAGCAGCGGAACAATCAAGCGACGAAGTGCCGCGACGAAGACGATCAAGCCCCCGGTCATCAGCAGGATCATTCTCGCTGCTCGTGGGGGTTCGAAGACCCAGTCGAGGAGCAGGCTGATCCAAAACACGAGAACGGCCGTGGCCAAAATAGCTGCAAAGCCACGGCACGCAATGTAGCCGCGGATCAGCCAGCGCAACTTTGCGAGTCGCGATTGGATGCCGGTGTCGAGTCGATTTGTGTCAGCCGCGGTTGCCATATTGGATGGTGGTAAGAAGTACTTGTCTTGTTGAATATCGGTTGGTGCCAGTTTGTTTTGTGTCGGACGCTCGCTTCGTTTATGCCAGTTTCAGCAGCCGCCGTAGAAGCCATTCCAAGCAGAGGATGCCGCAGACGAAGAACATCATCCAGGTCGCCCAGAACTGATCCCACGCCTGGTCGGTGTCACCGAATTGCGGTGTGACCTGTGTCTGATCGGTTAGCAGACTGAACAGCGATTCGCCCCCACCGCTGCCCATGGCAGCGTCGAAGCCGACGAAGTACGTTCCGCCGGTCGTCTTAGCGAGACTGCCGAGGACCTCGTCGTTGCGTTCGGGGCGCTGATCTTCCGCGGCGCTGCTGGCGACGGAGATCATTTTGGAAAGCGGATCTTCTTCCGATTCAGGTAGGGGCAGCGCGAGCCGGTAGTCGCCACGTTGACGGACCGGGAACTGTCCTCGGTACATCCCTTCTTTGTTGGCGTCTGGCTTGAGCGCTAGTTGTGTCGTCTTGCCGTCGGGCGAAAAGATAAACAACGTCACTTCGTCAACCTTGAGCGGCTGCCGCTGATCATTCTTCAGATGCGCCACGACCGGCACGTTGTCGCCGACGAAGTATCGGGATTGTTCCAGCAGCAGGATGTCGCCCCGGCGTGAACCACGCAGGAGTCTTCCTTGGGCTGCGTAGCGAACCAGATTGATATAGAGCTGGTCGAACTTGGCTTCACCAAAGCGGCGCAGTCGCCATAATTCTCCGCTGCCAAGATAGAACACGCGACCGGCACCGAAGAAATGGCTCGCCATATAAATCGGCTGGTCGCCAGCACTCAACGGTACGGGGTTGTCGTAGTGGGCAAACACGGTTGTTCCTGGCTTGGGGCCGACGACCGGATAGGCTCCGTAAACGCCCAAGAAGCGATCCCAAATGCGAAGATCGTCCTGCTTGGAATCTTTGGTCTTATCGGGGCGGAGGAACTCAGCCGCCATGCCTTCACGCGTTAGTGAAATGGCCGCCGGCTTTTCCGCCGAGCCACGTTGGAAGTTGAGCTGGGCAAATCGCTCGTGGAACACAACCGGATACATGTCCTGGATGTCGCGCGTACGCGGATCGTGAATCCAACTGCTGACCGGATTACCAGCGTGGACCAGGCTGGGGATCACAATCAGTCCGCCGGCCTCGTCGGAAACCCAACGCGTGAGGATGTCGATCTGTTCCGCGGATAGCGCGGTCCAGTCTGGATCGAACGCGACGATGCAGTCGTAGTCGAAAAGCTTCTCGATTTGCTTGGGGAACTCCGTCAAGACATTGTTGGCGTCTTGAGAAACGGCGTCACGAGCGCTTTGTAGGTAGACGTCGACTTCCGACGTCTTGTCGCGATAGAGCATGTTCCGCAGGAAACGATACTCTCGGGTCGGACCGCCAGCGATTAGGAAGACTTTTGTCTTACGCAGCACGACCTCGACGTAGAAACGCTCTCGGCTCAACTCGGCAACTTGAGTTTCACCAGGCGGAATGACGCCCAGTTCAAACGCATAACGGCCTGGCGTGGAAATTCCTTCGATGATGAATTTTTGCGAGATATTCTCGTCTTCCTCGCCGAGCGTGACCTTGGCTTCTTCGAAGACGCCAAGGTCTTCCGTCGGAGCGATGGCGTTATCGTCTTCTACCTGCTGGAGAACGACAGTCGCCTTGCGGTCTTTGTAGCCGCGCGAATGTAGATAGACGCTGACTTCAAACGGATCGTCAGGCATCGCCCGTCCAGGCGCCGCATAATCACCGATGCCGACGAACTGCGGCTTGCGGGCCGAGCCGAAGCCGATGGTGTGAACCGGAACGTCTGCCTCGGCCGCCAATTGAGCAGCTTCGGTCGTGTCGATGCCGGCGTTTTCTTGTCCGTCGCTGAGTACCACGACGCCGGAGAGCGAACCGCTCCGTTTCTCTTCAATCAGGCGAGCCAAGGACGTGCCGAGTCGGGTCTCGGAGCCACGGGCCTGGAGTTCTTCATTCCAGTCGACGGTCACGTCCTGTTGCGGTTCGTCGTCATTGCTGTCCTCGGCTTCCTTCACGTCAGGCAGGCTGAGCATCTGGCGAACGCTAACGCCGTCATGGGCCGTGAAGGACCAGACGCCAAGTGAGAACGCTCCCAGGATGAGTATGGTGCCGACAATCAGCAATACGGCAGCCGGTCGGTCCTCGCCGGACTTCCGCATGGAGTAAATGACAAGTACCAAGAAGCCGGCAGCCAGTGCCACGGAGGCGCTGATCAGTTGCCCTTGGGCAGAGTCGACAGAAGCCTGCTGAGCCTGAGCATCGACTGTGGTGGCTGCTTCTGTATCCTCAGTCTGTGGGAACTTGGCGAGTGTTGCGATCGGTGTCGGGGCATCGTCCTGGTCAAAACGATAGACGTGCACGTCGTGGGTTTTGCGCAACCGCGGCAGGAAATCGCCTTGGGTCAGCTCGTTGATAACGACCTCGCTGCGCGTCTGCGGACCACCGGTTGTGGTTCCCACCGAGGCATCGTCAACAATGTCAGCTCGCTGCATACTCTGGCTCGTATCGGCCAGAATAACTACTTGCGAATTGCTGACCATGTCGTGTTCTTCCCGCCACTGCGGCTGAAGGTAAATCGCCAGTAGGCCGACCAGGGCCAGCAGACGGAGACCTCCCAATAGCACGGCGCGGCGAACGCCAAGCTCGACGCAATCGAGCAGGTACATGCCGATGACGAACCAGCTGAGTACCGCAAATACCACGAGCGGCGCGATCCAATCGGTGACCGATTGAATGCGGTGCAACTCGAAGGTCGTTCGCGTTGCGGCGTCAGCGAATAGGGAAAGTCCGGCGATCATCGGTGACGTCCTCCAATCAATGAAGGATGGTAGCTCGCCGAGTAGGCCAGCAGCTGTTCGCCGACTAGCAGGAGAATAAGCAACACGAAGAACAGCCAGTAGTCACCGAGGTTAAATCCGGCTTCCTCCACAGGCGCGTCGATCAAATCGTCGGCCTCGTAGAAGTCGAATGGCACGTTCTTGAGCAGCGAGTCGATCTCGCTACGGGCGATACGCGTTAAGTCGCTCTCACCACCTGGGGCATTCAGTGCAAAGCGAAAAACTTCATTCTCACCATTGGCTCGAGTCAAATTCGCCGCGTAGATGCCCGGTGTCGTCAGCTGTTCGAGAGAGGCCGTCATATTCGCCGAGTCGTTTTCGTCGATGCTGGCGTCACGTTGGTAGACCTTCGGCGGTTTGCTGTGCAGAAGTGCAAACTCCACAGCCGGCAGGTACTCTTCGACCGAAAGATCGACTGTGAGCGGTTCGCCCAGTTGGCGTGATGCATCACGTAGACTCGCTTCGCCGGTGTGGAATTGCGTGTCGAGCATGACCGGCACAAAGGTCGGATTGCCGGCCCAGTTGTTCCACGCGGGAGCAGCGGTAGTGAGCACGGCCAGGAACCGTCCCTTGCCGAATTGCTTCTCCACGATCAGCGGTTCGCCGTTTCGCAGGCGGGCAACGACTCGCGTCACGGCAGCGTCGGCCGGCGTCCAACCTTTCTGGCTGGCGTAGTAGCGACCGATCATGACCAGATTGAAGAACTTGGTACTCATCTCGTCGGCAGCCATGCGCGAGAAGATCGGATGGCCACCTTCCATGGTTACGTCAGGAGCCGCATCACTGCTGTCGACGTAGAGTGCGGTGGGGGAAAGCAACGGCAGCGGGAACATTCCGGCGTTGTCGCGGTACAACTCTTGGTTGACGAACGCGGTACGGGTGGAATCACTGGTGAAGAGCACCACGCCTCCGCCGTCGCGGACGTACGTTTCCAGCGACTCGATGACCGGCGGTTCGAGCCGATCGATGTTCAGCAGGTAGACCGTTTGAAACGGATCGAGCGCGTGGTCCCGCAGGTACTCGGGGCGTTCGATTTGCACCTTTCGCCCGGTTCGCACGCGCGATGAAGGAGCGAGTGCGAGCTTCAGGTAGTCGGCGTCGTCGGAGCCAAGCCCACCGTCAACAATCAAGACTCGCACGTCAGCGGCCACTTCAATTACGCCGAAGCGTTCGCTGTCGATCGCAAGTGCATCGGCCGGTAGCTGGGCGGTGACGCCTTGATCTCCAGCCCTGGGGAAGACAACCGGAAATCGCTTTCGCGTTTTTTGTTGCGGGGGAATTTCATCGATCATGACCACCGGCAGGGCATCCGGCTCGCCATTCTTGCCAGACTCGTCGTACGTGCGGCTTTCGACCCTCACTCGTACGTCGCGAACCGTCTCACTACCGAAGTTGGCGACCTCGATCTCCATCGGCAATTCGACACCCGTGGCACGAACGCCAGCGGCCGGCTCGAGCGCGGTAATGGCCAGGTTGGCCTGGTCCCGATCGACGCACTGCACAAGCTGGATGCTGGCGTCGGAATTCTGTAATTCCACGAGCGCTTCTCGGATCGCGGTGGCGCCTTGCCATTGTGGCTTGCGGAAGTCCGATACGACGTAGACGACCAGCTTCTCGTCTGATTCAGTGGTGATCGAGCGGCCGACCGACTGAATCGCCTCAATCGGGCCAATGCTGAGCGGAAGTGAGTCCAGCTTCGAGAGCTCCCATTCGAGCTGCATCAGGAAATCTTGCGACACCAATTCACGCGCGAATACCGCTGGCTGTCCGGCGGCCGCGTCGCTGAAGCGGAGCAACGAAAGCCGGTGCCCGGCTTCTCCCTTGTTGGCTCGTTCAGCAAGGCGGCGAACCACCTGTTTGGCGCGAGTAAAGGCGGTCGTCGATTCCCAGCGTTCGGCCATGGAACCGCTGTCGTCGAGCAGGATGACGTGATGCGCCTTTCCGCCGCCGAACAACTCGCTCCATTGGTCGGAAAGAATGGGGCCAGCGAGCATAAAGACAATTGCCGCAATCGCCAGCACGCGCGTTAGCAGCAGCAGGAGCTGCTTCATTCGCACCCAATTGCGGTTGCGTTTCTGACTCTCGAGCAGGAAGGTCATCGCAGCCCACTTCACGCGGCGGTGGCGCAGCAGATTGATCAGATGGATCAATATCGGCAAGCTGGCCAGCGGCAGCGCCCAAGTGAAGAACAGCGATGAAAAGTCAAACGACATCTATCTTGTTTCGCGATTTGCCGCAGCTGCGGCATTGTGTTGATTCTCTTGTTCCGGAGTTTCTTGGTGAGGCGACTTAGTGTTTAGTTGCAGCCCGTTTCTAATTCCTGTGATGCATTCCCAGACGGTTGCTCAAGTAGGCAGTCAGCACCGCATCCAGCGGTTCGCTGGTCCGCACGAGGCGATAGTCGACGGCGTTCTGGGCGCATTGGCGTCGAGTCTCGGCCAGGAAACGGTCGAGGGCCTCAAGGTAACCGTCTCGCAAGGCACGCGGATTGCAGTTCAGCGAGTCGAGCGACTCAAGTCCTTCAAATCGGGTGGGGCCATTGAAGGGGAAATCGAGCTCTTCGTCGTCCATCACATGGAAGACCATGACGTCGTGACCCTGCTGACGCAGTAAACGCAGGCCACGCATTAGCTGGTCCGTGTCGGTCAACAGGTCGGAGACCAGCACCATCATGCCGCGCGAGGGATAACTCTCGGCGACACGGGTGAGCACCTTGTTCATGTCGGTCTTGTCGGCCGGTTCGTCGTTGGCCATTGTGTCGACGATGTCGTTGAGGTGGTTTCGCTTACTGCGCGTTGGCACGATCTTACGAATATTCTCATCGAACGACGCACAGCCGACCGCGTCTTGCTGGCGGAGTAACAAGTACGCCAGGCTAGCCGCGATCGTGCAGCCATAGTCATACTTGTTCAGGGGACCGTTGCCGTATTGCATGCTGGCCGAAACGTCGA
>CAYLRE010000019.1:0-33731 GCA_964385715.1 uncultured Planctomycetaceae bacterium | reverse complement strand
CAGCTTGAGCGGAATTCGGAGAATTCCGCGACAATAAATAACAAGGCCAACCCTACCACAGGTACCGGGTTCAAAACAAACAAGATGGCGGGCGACCGCACCTATTGGCACCCGAACAATCCTGCACTCTCGTAAAAATTTACCAGAAAACCTTGAAATGAACCTCCGCCTCGGTTCTAATCAGGGCTTCTCGGGCCATTCAAAAGAATGGGTTAGCGAACTATGTGGGCAAGGCAATTTCAGGGGCAGACCGGCCGTCGTGTGCGAGGCAAATTTCGGCGCGGTTTTACGCAGGGTGCCACTGAGCAACTGAGCACGGTCGCCTTGTTTGGCGACCGAGCGCAGGGCGGTAGTCGTCTCCGCAGGCACGTCCACTCGCGGCCTAACGGCGGCTCGCACGTGGTCTCGCACGCGAGCCTGGCCCCGGCAATAAAAAGAAAAACGGATGGGGAGGGATTCGAACCCCCGTTACAGTTTCCCGTAAACTGGTTTTCAAAACCAGCGCCTTCAACCGCTCGGCCACCCATCCAAGAGTGCATACATTCGCCGCAGCCGTGCCGCGAAGCGAATTCGCACAGCGGGATTATACGGTCCGCACCGCTGTCAGAGAAGAAGCGGCAAACATCCACTGCCCGGGACCATCTTCGCGTTTCGGCCCGCGCTCTTCGCCAAGAATGTCACCTAATCCGATTGCTGCAGGCCCCCACCGCTAGCGTAGTGGATTGCCAGCGGGCCGCGCCATGCGATGGTCGTGAGGCGTCATCGGCGCCGTGCCGTAGCCTGTCGCGACCGGGCTATGATTCGGCGGCTGATAACCACCGGCGGGCGTCTGCAGCGCCGGTGAGTGCGGCACCTGTGCGTGCATCGCCTGCAGGTGATCGGCCCAACGCTGGGCCGCCACCAGGTTCGGATCGGTTCGCGCCGCCGCTTGGAAGTGGAACATCGCCTGCTTGCTGTCCCCCTTCTTGTTGAGCAGGTAGCCCATGTTGTGATGAGCCACGGCGACACCGTGGACCGCGACCAGCTGAGCGAAGGCTTCGTGGTGGCGATTCAGTTCCATAAAGACGGTAGCAAGATTGTTTCGATAGAGCTTGCGACTCGGTTGCAGCACAATCGCTTGCTGGAGCGCGCCCACCGATTTTTCGAGTTGCTGTTGGCGAGCCAGACAGAGGCCGAGATCGTTGAAGGCGCGAGCTTCCTGTGGGTGATGCTTGCAGGCTGCTTCATACTGGGCCACGGCTTCCGCCATGCGATTTTGACGATCGAGCAGGTGACCGTAGCCGAGCAACGACTCGAGATCGGTCGGCTCTAGCGCGAGGGCTTTCTTGAAGTGCTCTTCAGCCTGGGCAACCTGACCGGTCGTTTCCATGAGCTCCGCCATGGAGCGATGCGTCTTGGCATTGGCCGGGGGCGACTTGGTCGCTAGCGAGACCGGATCGTTGGGCGTGGCTGCTGGCGCCGGCGTCTTTTTCTTCATCGACGCGAACTTGTCGGTCGTCTTCTGCCAAGCGGCGTCGACGCCTTGAACGAGCTTCGACTCCTTAGCCTTGCGCGTGAATCGCTCCATCGCCGTGTCGTCTTTCCTCGAGGCGAGCTCTTCGCTGGAATCGAACCAGGAGGTTTTGGCCTCCGACTTCTTCGACCAGGGGAGCTTCCACTTGTCGGCCGACAGCGGCTTACTGCTCTCGCCCTGTGGCTTGGGTACGCTGGAAAGCGTCGTCCACTTGGGCCAGGAGATTTTTGGCAAACTCTTGGCGACCGCGGGGGTGGGAGTAGCGGCCGTTGTTCGCACGGCGGCCGGCTTCACCGCCGATACCGTGGCCACGGTCGATTCGCTGCCGGACCCACCGTTCGACCACGGCAGAGTCCAATTGCTCTTGGAGAGTGGGTTGCTACTGGCGGTCGAGTTGATGTTCGCGTTCGCCGGGGCAGCCGCGACGGACTTCTGCTTGGTCCACGGCAACTTCGGATCGAACTTGCCGGCCAGGTTCAGCTTGCGGTCCGAATTCATGAACTGCGGCATTTTCACCTGGGGCATCTTCAGCTGCGGCTTCTTAAACTCCGGCATCTTCCAGTTGCTTACCGCAAGCGGGTTCGAACTCTTCGGTCCGCTGGCCGTCTTTGGCGCGCAACCAGAGCCAAACATCCCCAACGCGGTCGTTGTGGATAAAAACAGCACGGAGCTAGACAGCAATCGTCGCACCAGCAACGCCTCCTTGCGCGCGGTAGCCAAAAACGATGGCGAGGACAGGACTCAAACTTCCCAAGGTCCCGGAAATGGAACCGGCGGAAACTCGAGCTGAGGTGGGATGGGATCGTGGGGTGGGTCTTGTGCGGCGTTAGGACCACGCCGCGGGGTTGGTCTGTAACTTTCTTCGACTATTGGTGGCAGCCGGCTATAGTCGAATCAGAGCCGGCCGTCCTCTGGCAATTTGTTCTGGGCAATTTACTGCCAACGCTAGCACCGAGTGCCTGACGCGAACTAGTTGGCCTTGAAGCCACCCGACGAGGCCGGCAATCGCGGATCCTTCGTCGAGGAGCGGAACTTGTTGTTGATCAGGTCGATGTATTCGCCGGGCCAGCGGTGACTCACGACGCCTGTTTCGCGAACATCGGGAATATCCCCGCCAACGACAAATCGCTCGGTAGCTGCCTGCACTTCACGCAGGCGCGCGGCCGTTTCGTCCTGCGTTGTGCCACGCTCCACAAACACCGTTCGCTGTTGCACGGGCGTTTGCGTGGCGATCCAGCGGACCTTGATCAGGCCGGACTCGTTGAGTTCGGCAGTGTCCTTTTTGAAGTGGTGCTGCCCGATCAGGTTTTGCTGCCGCCAGCCGTTGTGAACCATGATGCCGAAGGGGGCGGCCGTCGCGGCACGGTCCATCTCCTGGTACGGCTTCGGCCACATCTTGTTGCGGATGTAAGAGCGGTGGTAGTCACCCCAGAAACTGTAGTGGCCACCCGATTTGTAGTACGGAGCCTGGGCCTCGACCGAGGCGGTGCCGGCGAACGTGACGAACAGGATGGCAACCGTGAAGAGCAGCCGCATGATCAAACCTCGATGTCTCTGGGTCGGAAGTGTGTTTTCAATGGAGCTTCGAGCCCTGGGTCTACTGGGAAAGCTCCGAATCAGATCGGAGCAGGGCAGGTGAGCGGCTGGCAAAGTTTGACGGTTAGAGAGAGCCGGCAAACCCGCGCGCACCATCTGCCTGCGCACTGCTGATTATTTATCGGCAACCGCGACCGCCCTACTACTCCCGGATCTGCCGAATCACGCTGAGAAATGCCGGAAAATTGGCATCCGCGCGGCACTGCTAGCCAGTTAACAGCTCGGCGGCCAGCCAGTTACCAGCTCGGCGGCCAGCCAGTTACCAGCTCGGCGGCCAGCCAGTTACCAGCTCGGATATGGGGCAATTCCGTTCGTGCCCCTGGTCGGGAGACCCGCCCACAACGAGCACCACTAGCCACCATTCATGGCAGGGAACATCTCTCGCACCATGGTGATCGCGGCGGGGCCGACAAGGATCACGAAAATGCCAGGGAAAATGAAGATGACCAACGGGAAAATCAGCTTGACGGCCGTCTTGGCCGCCTTTTCTTCTGCCAGTTGGCTTCGCCGGGTGCGCATCGAATTACTTTGCACCCGCAGCGCCTGAGCGATGCTGGAGCCAAATTTGTCGGCCTGAATCAAAATGGCCGCCAGGGAGCGAACGTCTTCCACGCCGGTACGCATGCCGAGGTCCTTGAGCACCTCGCTACGGGCGCGTCCCATCTGCAAGTGAAAATTGCAGAGCGCGAATTCGTCCGCGATAACGCGGAATGTCTTCTTCATTTCTTCGGAGACCTTCCGCATCGCCTGGTCGAGACCGAGTCCCGCTTCTACGCAAACCACCATCAGGTCGAGCGCGTCGGGCAGGCCAAAGAAAATTGCGTCCTTGCGCCGCTTGGTAAGGAACCACAGAAGCATGTCCGGCAGGAAAAACAGCAGGCCGGAGACCATGACAACGCGAATCAGGCTATCTTGATTGGCGCCGGACATTAGCAGCACCGGGCCGCCAAACAAGAACAGCCCAATCAGAAGGCCGACGAATTTCAGACAAAGGAAGATCGCAGTGGCCGACTCGCTCCGGAATCCACCGCAGGTGAGCCGTTGTTTCAGTTTTCCTTGGGACTCTTCGTCTTGTGGCTGGAGTGGCTTGGAAAGGGCAGGCGAGGCCTTTTCGAGCAGCTTGGTCACCGCGCTCGATTCCTTGATCGAAGACGACTCGTCGATCAAGCGCTTCCTTCTCGTCGGATTACGCATGTCTTCGAGCCGTTCTTCGGCCCGACCACGTCCGCCCGCGAACGCTTCGAGCATCCACCACGCAGCGGCGGCGAACAGACCAAAGATGGCGAACGGCAGAATCGATTCGTAATTGATGATCGAGTTGGCCAGCATACGGCTACACCTTGATATTCACAATTTTGCGGATCACCAGAGCTCCCAGCACCTGCATCACGATTCCGCCGATTAGCATCTGCTTGCCCATCGGATCGGTAAACAGCACGCTGACGTAGTCCGGGTTCAGCTTCCAAACCGCGATGAACAACGCCGGCGGCAAGGCGAGCAGCACGATACCAGAAAGTCGACCTTCGCCGGTGAGCGCCTGAACTTGTCCCCAAATGCGGAAACGATCGCGGATCAGGTGGCCAATCTTGTCGAGAATTTCGGCCAGATCACCACCGGTCTGCCGCTGCAGGATGACAGCGGTGCAGAAAAACTTGAGATCCAGGTTGGGCACCCGGTCGGTCATCGAATCGAGAGCTTCGTCTAGCGGAATGCCGAAATTCTGTTCGTCAAAGACTCGCTGAAATTCTTTCGAGATCGGCTCGCTCATCTCTTCGCCAACCAAGGAGAAGCCAGAAGCGAGGCTATGACCGGCTCGCAGTGCGCGGGCGACCAATTCCAAGGCATCCGGCAGTTGCGCGGCGAATTTCTTCATCCGCCGTTTGCGGCGAAACATTAGCCACAACAGTGGAAGCACCCCACCAAACAGGGCGGCGACGGGGGCGATGCCGATATGTAGTCCAGCGGCAACCGTCGTGCCGGCGCCCGCGGCGGCCATCACACCGGTGACCATTAGGAATCGCGATGCGGTGAGGGAGGTGTCGGCCTGTTCGAACAGCAATCCGAGCCTGGCGAACTTGGCCGCGATGTCATCGAATATATTGTGACCCGCGTCAAACGCCTCCATCAGACTGGCGTCTTTGATGAGGCCTTCTTGTACCAGTTTTGAAGATCGCCCGGTCGTCAGTTCGGAGAGCCGATTCTCAAGCTTCCCCTCCGATTGACCGCGCATCAGCACCGCCACGCCCCCGATTAAGGCGGTGACGCCAATGAACACGGCGATCATTATGGCCATCGAACCCACGGCTTAGTCCTCGTACATGACGCGTTGTCGGAAAGCGTTGGCCGGCAGTCGCACGCCCGCCTGTTCGAGTCGATCCATGAAAGTCGGACGAATACCGCTGGCGATGAAGCGTCCTTGCGCCCGACCTTGTTCGTCGATTCCCTTCTGGTCGTGGTGGTAGATGTCCTGCATTACGACCGTATCTTGTTCCATGCCGACGATCTCCGTGATGTGCGTGATGCGGCGAACGCCTCCTTGTAGTCGGTTGGCCTGCACAACCAGATCGACGGCGCTGGCAATCTGCTGTCGCATTGCCTTCAGCGGCATCTCGAAACCGGCCATCATGATCATCGTTTCCATACGGGCGATGGCATCACGTGGCGTATTGGCATGCAGCGTGGTCAACGAACCTTCGTGACCGGTATTCATGGCCTGGAGCATATCGAGCGTTTCGGGACCACGGCACTCACCGATGATGATTCGTTCCGGCCGCATACGCAGGGCATTCTTAACCAGGTCGGTGGCCGTGATCGCGCCCTTGCCTTCGATATTCGGGGGACGCGTTTCCAAGCGGACTACGTGTTCTTGTTGCAGTTGAAGTTCCGCCGCGTCTTCGATGGTCACAATACGATCGGCGTTGGAGATGAAGCTGGACAGGGTATTGAGAAGCGTCGTCTTACCAGAACCGGTACCGCCGGAGATGATCACGTTCAGCCGGGCCTTGATGGCACCTTCGAGCAGCATCACCATTTCCGGTGTAAAGGCCTTGAACTTGAGCAGGTCTTCCAGCTTGAGCGGGTTGCTACCAAAACGGCGAATAGAAACACTGGCACCGTCGAGCGCTAGCGGCGGAATGATTGCATTCACACGCGAACCATCTTCCAAGCGGGCATCGACCATGGGACAGACTTCGTCGACCCGGCGACCAACCTTGGAGACAATGCGGTCGATGATCTGCAGTAGGTGATCGTTATCACGGAAGGTGCAGCTGGAACGTTCCATCTGTCCGCCCCGTTCTACGAACACGTGCTTGGGACCATTGATCAGGATATCGCTGATCGAGGTGTCCTTGAGCAACATTTCGAGCGGCCCGAGGCCGAACGTCTCGTCGAGCACCTCTTCGATGAGCCGCTCACGTTCGTTGCGATTGAGCGGGGCGTCTTCGGTGTCGCACAGATGTTCGACAACCAGGCGGATCTCGCGGCGGAGCGTATCGCCTTCGAGTTCACCAACGCGAGAGAGATCGAGCTTGTCGACCAACTTGCTGTGAATGCGGCGTTTGATCGCCTCGAACTCGGTCGCGCGATCCGGAGTAGCAGCCAGGGAGGAGGAACTCTTCATCGTTGTTTCAATCGGCGTTCGTGCCGGCAGGCGGATGGTGTCAGTGGTGTCACAAGACGGGGGGCGACTTCTACGTGCGCGCAACGTCCGTCTTTGTCGATGGCGTCGGAAAACAGGCACCCGACAGCTCGCGGCATTCGCCCTCACACCGTGCTCTGCCAGACACGCGTGGAGCGGGACGGAATTCCACCGACCCAGCGAGAACCTTCCGAGATACTCTGTTCCGTTGGAAACATAGCTCACGCAGCCCTGCCGAGACGGGCCTACCGAGTGCGCAGAGGATCGCGAGAGGGGTGAGGCGAAGCGATTTGCCGGATGGTCCGGTTATGCCGACCAAGAGGGCCGGCGGGTAACGCGTCAAACGCGCGGGCGTGGTCAGAACACCCTATTTCCCAGAAAGCAGATGCAGCCAGCGACCGATGCCCGCCTTGGGAACATCATCTTCGGGACCGATGACTCCGCTCAGAGCGTCCGCCAGTTTTCGAATCGCCAGTGTGACGGCCGACTTGGGAGACTGTTCGATTAACGGAATACCATCGCTACGGGCACTGGCCATGACACGAAAGTCGTTGGGGATCTGCCAGTAGATTTCCCGACCGATTGTCTCTTGGGCCTTCTTGAAGCCAATCTGATGATCGTCCGCCCCCACCCGATTGACAATCACCTTGATCTTGTCCGACATCTCTTCCGATTCGTTGAATGACATCATCAGCCGGACAACGTTTCGCAAGCAGGGGAGATCGAGCTGCGTGACCATCAAGACCTGGTCCGCCGCCTGCAGGGCCACCCGATCAATCGCCCCATAGGACTTGGATAGATCGAAAATGATGTGCGAGAAGGTGGCCTTCATCAAACCGAGCAGCTTGGTAATGTCTTCCGGGACGATCTCGTCAATCTCGTCCAGTTGCACCGGACGCGGCAATAGGTGCAAGCCCGAGCTGTGCTTGGTAAGCGATCGCTTGAGAAGCGTCAGGTCCATGCGCGACGCGTTCTGGGCCACGTCGAGCAAGGTGTAATCGGGGATTGTGTCGAGGTAGACATCGGCATCGCCCAAACAAAGATCGAGGTCGACCAGGACGACGGAATTGTGTTCGTCCGCCGCCAGTGCACAGCCGATGTTGACTGCCACGCTGGTCGCCCCCACGCCGCCGGTTGCTCCGGCCACGGCAATCACCGAACAGCCACCTTTTCGACTCTCGCCAGAGGCCGCCAGACCGCCACCGATTCGATCGAGGGCTTGGGAAAGATCTTCGGCATACAGCGGTAGGGAGAGAAATTCCCGCACACCTGCACGCATGGCCCGCAAGATGAGCTGGCCGTCGGTCGAAGCACTGACAACTAGAATGTGGCAGGACGGTGCCGTTTGTTGCAACTCCTGAACGAGCGAGAGGGCCTTCTCGGGGTCGGCGTCCATGGCCACAACGGCGACATCTGGAGTGGTCTGAGCAACCACGTCAGCGAAGAAGGCATACTGCGAGCAATCGGCCTCGAGCCAGACTCGTTCCATGCCAAGCAGCAGCGATTTGAGCGACTCTCTTGAGTCGTCCTCAGGATCGACGATGGCTAGGCGGAGGACGCTCTTCATGGCTTCAGTCGCAAAGGTGTTACCGGCAAATTCTGTCTCACGAACTCGCCGACACCCGGCCCCATTCCTGTCGGTCTGAAGGGGCCGTCGAACGTTCGGAAAGGAAAGCGGCCCATTCGTTGGTCAAGTTGTCAATCGTTGCTGGAAAATCTACTTGGGGCCAAGTCTAGTCTTTGACGTCGTAACCGATCGGTCCGATCAGGCCATCTTCATCGCTCGGCGGTTGGCGACGAGATGATACCTGGGCCGGCCTCGCGTTCGTAGACCGTCGCCACTGTGGCGTCGGAGCGGTCGCCGGTTGCGGTGTCCGCGCTGCTGGCGGCTGGGTTCTTGCTGCCGGTGGTTGAGGCCTCGCTGCTGGTGGCGTTCCCGCGATGGGCGGTTGGGCTGGTGGCAATTCCGAGAGCCGACCATGCGGCGCCGTGAGGTTGTTCACGGGGGGATTGCTGACCGTTCGCACCGGCGCCTGATAGGGAACGCGACGTGCTACTTGCTGCGAAGGCCGAGGCGGGATCGCCGGCACGCGGCGAGCGACAGCGGGACCTGCCGCAGGTTCGGCACGACGCCTGCTCGTCTCGTCGCCTGGCGGAACCTCCTCGGGCACCTGCGGAATCGCGCGGTATTCGCCTTCGGCGGGTACGCCGTACTCATGCTGCTCGTAGCTGCCATCTTGGGGGGCACAGTCCGGTCCACAATCGCCGCCTCTGCCGTATGGATCGGCGTGGATTCCACCAATCGGAATCTCGATGTGACCGCGGCCGTACAGGTCGCAGTCCCGCGGAGAGGCACTGTTGAAGCCGGGTCCGCCTGGTGGGACTTCATGGCAATCCATGGCGTCGACCAACTCCGGCGTCACCATGATCAGCAGTTCCACCTCGTTGTTCTCTTCCGTAACGCGACGGAAGGCGGCACCCAGCCAAGGCAGCTCAGCCAGACCAGGAATACCGGTGTTGCGAGCTTCAATGCGGTTCTGCACCAACCCAGCCAAAGCCAGGGTTTGTCCCGCTTGCATCTCAACAGCGGTATCGACTTCGCGAATTCGCAAGCCGGGAACCACGAGATCGTCGATCGTCACACCGCGAGTATCGTCAACTTCACTCACCCGCGGGCGAACTTCGAGATGGATCCGCCCGTTACCGAGCACGACCGGGACGAAATCGACCTGAGTACCGAATGTCTTGTATTCGATGGAGACCGTGCCCAAGCTCTGCGGCACGAGAATCGGGAATTCACCGCCGACTTTGAAGTTGGCAGCACGTCCGCTGACGGTGACGAGGGTCGGTTCGGCCAGAATCTTCATCAGGTCGTTCTGGCGCAGCGCTTCGAGGAAGCCGAAGAATTTGTTGTTTCCGTTGACCAGGCCGAAGCGGACGGTGTCGCCACCGGTACCGACCGCCGAGCCGGCACTTGCCGCGGCCGCAGAGATGAGACCGCTGATGCTGGAGACGACAAAGTCGCTACCGTTGGTAGCACCAAAGTCGAAGCCCATCGATCGCAGTTTGGTCCGCGAGACTTCCATAATCTTGACGTGCAAAAGAACTTGCTGAACGCCGCTGACCTCGATGTTGTTGATCACCTTGGGGTAGTAATCGCTGGCAATTTCGATAGCACCCCGTACCTGTTCCGGTCGATCGACCGTGCCGGAGAGTACCACGCTATTGGCCAGCGGAGCCACCTTCAAAGAGGAGCTCGGAAACTGCGAACGCAGATGCATCGTCAGTTCTTGAGCGTCGCCGAACACAATCACGTCCATCGAGTGAACGTTGTTTTCTTCGTCCCAGACATTGATCTGCGTCACGCCCGCCTTCTTGGCAAAGACCTGGAGCTGATTGGGAGACAAGGCACGGAGTTCGAGAATCTCGGGATTGTTGACCTGGGCCTGCGGAATCTTGTACTCCACGGTCAGAATCCGGCTGCTGTTGGCGGTCATCTCCAACCGCTGCGTGTTGGCCGTGATGTTGATCACTGGAGAGACGCCGACTTGCTGATCGGCTGCGGGCGACGGGGCACCCGGCTGCTGTGCCATCGCCGGAGTTGCGACGATCAATATCGCAAGCAGATAGACCAAGGGCGCGAAATGCCGTGGTAGGTCGCTGAGGCGCAGTGCGTTGCTGAGACTGAGTGAAACCATCCGTGCTTTCCTTCTAACGAAGTTCCCGCACTCTTCGTGCGAGTTCTCATCCTTGAGAATAAAGGTTCATCTGCCTGGGTCTGACTCAACGGCAGGGCGTCGCTGCCCCGCGGAGTCGCAGATGATGTCTCGTCGTAATTGCCTTGCCTGAGTTCTTAATTGTCCGTCGTCGACGACGGACGGTTACTGGCCTGTCGTTTTAGTTAACCGGAGTAAAAGTCGCTTTTCCCTGGTCGTCGCTTCGTTCGTCGTAATCGACCGGAGCAGGCCGGAACGACGTTCCGCCCGATGGCCGCGATTGATTCTTAATCTGCTGGCCGTTGCGGAAGCGGTTTTCACGAACATCGAGGCCGGAGAGGATCTTCATCCTCCACTCTTCCGGCTGACGGACGGGATTGGGCGTCGCCTTGGGCTCTTCTTGGACCGGCTCTCGCACCGACACAATCGCTTCGGCCTGCGGAGTTTGCTGCTCCGCACGATCCTGAACCTGCTGCAAGACCTGCTCCATTCTCTGCTGCATTTGATCCTGGGCTTGCTGTTGTTTGTCAAGGAAGGCGGCCAGTCCGGCGTCAACCGTCGGCTCCTTCGACTCGCTCTTCTGGGCGGTCTTTTTTTCGCCAAGCTTTTCGGTAGCCCCGATGATGTCGCGAATGCTGACGTTGAACTGCTCTGCTTCCGTCTTGTCGGTAGGAGCACGCATCACCAGTCGAATCGTACCGATCTCCGACGCAAAGGAGACGCGGGCCGCCTGTTCGGGCGAAACCAACAGCGAGATCGTTTTGGCGGTGAGCGACTCTGTAGCGTTATCATCGCTGATGATTGCATCAACGGCGAACACGCTGACGTCTTGCAGGAAGGTCCAGGTTCCCGCTTCCGGGATTCCCTCGCGTGGATTTTTGCGAGCATAGACCTGCACATCGACCCGATCGCCGGGGCGAATCAGACCGGCACCGCTGGTGTTGTCCACACGAACGGAAACGACTCGCATTCCGTCAGGAATCTGAGTCGTGGCGCGAACACCTTCGCCGGAGCCGATCATCTGTTCGAGAATGACGCTACCGGGATAGATCACCGTGCTGGGACGATGGCCTTCGACCTCTTCCAGCTTCGTGATGGCGCGGGGCGGAACTTTGTCCAGCGGCAGCGCGTCGAGCTTGAGATTCTGAGCCGTGAGCTCGGTGTTGCGATCGATTCGGGTCATCGCGACCAGAACCAATTGGGTCTCTTCAGGCGGACCCTGATCCGCGCGGCTTTCCATAACCTGGCTGATGCCGATCGAGGCCACCAGGCCGCAGCCGAGCGCGAGTGCTAGCAAGATAAGCGATTTAGGACGCATGGATCCCCCCGGAACCGTCCGTGAAATTAAGTCGTGTGGTCTTCCATGACCTCTATTTGAGAGTCAGCCGCCGTTATTGAACCGTCTCTCGGCGCATAACGGTGCTGGCTTCGAGGTTCTCTCCACCTAAGTACATTGGCGTTGGGAGCCAGGTTACTTGACTGAAAGGTATTGAAACTCTCACTTCCACCGAAGTGCCAAACCCCGCGTTCTCGGGGTTCCCTTGCGGAAACGTCACGGTTGCCGTCGGCGTCGAAGCGTCAGTGAGATAGTCGTTTACGTACGTTTGAACGTCGGTTGCCGTGGCCCCGTCGAGCACCGCTTGGCGGGCTCCCTCACGGGACGCGTTGGTAATAATTTGCTGAACCATCACGGCGCGCCCGATCTCAATCATCCCCAAAACCATCAAGAAAAAGATGGGGGCGATGACGGCGAACTCAACGGCGGCCGCGCCTGTCCGTTTTCTTCGGCACAATCGGCAAGGTTTATCCAGCCCGGATTTCTTTCTCATGGCGACTTCTCCCACGAGCAGTGGCGGCATTCCTTGCAACGACAGCACGCTAGTACGGACATATTCAAACGTTCGAACGACTCAGTACGGCTCTTAGAGCAGCAGGCCAGCCCAAGCAAAGTAAGCGATCGATCCGATCGCGATCGGGATGCCATAGGGCAACAGCATCATGGAACTTTTTCGATCGGCGGCGATCGCGGCCAGCTGTTCTGGATCGCGGACGGTGCCGATCTCGTTGAGGATCATAAAGAACTGAGCCTTGTGCTTGCTCCACACGCCGCGGAACAGAACCATCGCCACGGCCAGCACGGCACCGACGATCGTCGACAGGCAAAAGGCGTAGAACGTATCGGTCGACCAGACCCAAGCACCGACGCCAGCGAGCAACTTCACGTCGCCAGCACCCATGCCGCCAATCGCGTAGGCCGGCATCAACAGAGCCAGACCAACGGCAGTACCGAGCAAGCTGTAGAGCAGTCCTTCCCAACCGAACGCTGCGGTGCTGTAAGCCCAGCCGCTAACGATCATCGGGTAGGTAATCCAGTTGGGAACCTTGAGCTGGAGACCGTCGATCACGGCCGCCACGATCAGCGTGACGGTAACGACCCAAATGGGCCAGTTCTCAACGAGTGCGGTTCCGATCTGTTGGAAGTCAAACATAGTGGTCGTGCCTTTCTCAAACCCGAAGCGGGGAAATGTATGGTGCGTCCGCAGGTGCGCCGCGAATGCTGCGCGTCGATTCCGTTGTTCTCCCTTGTCACCGTGCTAGCACGAACGTGCTGCGGCGACGATTGAAGAAACGTGCGGTCTTAGAACCGGAGGGTCGTAAACCAGCCCATCATCACGACCATCACGGTGGTGAAGTAGATGATAAGTTGGGACAGACCGGCCATCGATTCTGCGGGAATGCCAGGATACATGGTTCAAACTCTCACTTGATTAAACGGGGTAGCAGCGGTAGCAACGAACCGGATGAGACCGGTCACCGGTACCTGCTGTCCTATTCAAATGTAGGTCGAAAAATGGAGGGAAGCGGACTCGCTGGGCAGGATTTTCTAGCCTTAAACGAACAATCCCCTCGGCACCGCTGGGGCACCGAGGGGATGCGTTGTCCGGTGTGCGACAAGCGGTCCGGCGTCGCCGACCCGATCTTGCCGCCCATTGATTTCCTGGCACTAGCTGCCGGCGATCGAATTGGCAACGTTGGTGAACGTCGTGTTGGCGTTCGTTCCGATCGAGTTAATCGCCGTCAGGCAGACGATTACGATCAGGGCGAGCATCACGGCGTACTCAACCGCGGTGGGGCCATCTTCGGAGACGAGGAAACGTTGTACTTTCTGGGCGAACTTCTTCATCTGTCTTCCTCTCGTTCTTGGCACCACAGGAGATCATGGCACCTTTTATTTATGCCGGCGAATCCGGCGGACGTGTAGGATTTCCTTCAAAACTTTTCGATTCCGTTCCGCGTCGAGCCAAGCGTCTTTTGCCTCGACACTCAAAACCTATGTCAGATTCCCGGCGAGTCAAATTCGAAGCTTTAGTAAAACTACGAATTTTTTTCTGAATCGAACGAAGCAGTTGCCGTCAACGATGTTGCGTCGTTTTCAGCTGCGAAAAAGTTTTCTGCTTCCTATGAGCTACGGCCGCGACTCCACCATGAAAACCACCGCGCGATCCGCATAGTCGCTACAACGCGACTCGGAAACAGTGCAACCAGCCTGTTCGAGCGCCGACTTCCACTTCGCCGCTGCCGGCGTATTTGCAAAACCAACCCAACTGAGCGTGGCTCTAGCATTCGCCCCCGTCGTCGAAGCGGAGCGCAGAGCCGTTGGAAATGCCGACAACTCACTCGCTTGCCAGACTGTGACCTGAGGATTGTCGTGCGACAGATACAACAGCGGCCAATAGTTCCACCAATCCTCCGCCACGATCAGCGTCTTGGATCCTTTATTGCGGGCTACCAAATCGGCCAACGCCGCCTGCTTTGGTTCCACGTCTGCGGTGCGAAAGGCCAAATGCGACTCGCCGCCCGTGGAGAGAAATTGACCTACGTAAAACCAGCCAAACGTGGCCAGCATCAGCCAGGCCACCGCCGGCACGGCCAGTCTACCGGCCACGGCACGGACGCTTTCAAATCGCTCCCACCACCACTGGGCGCCCCAGGCGAGCACCAAAGCCCCGCTGGCGATCAGACACATTCCGTAACGTTCAAAGTGAGGGCGAATCGCCTCCGGGCCGGCGACCAAATAGAAACCGAGGAGATTCGCGAGCGTGCCGAGCAGTAGTACGTCAAGCGCGAGGCTCCGCCGCTGCCGCCAAGCTTGAAACGCTCCCCACAGCGCCGTCATGATCACCAACCAGGCCATTCCCCGGTAAGCAAGTGTCGCCGCGGATCCCGACTCGGTCAGCGAGCCAGGTATGAATTGATACACGGTGATCCCGGAAAACAGGTCGAACCACCGTGTTAGGAACGTGCCAAATTCACCGGGTGAGAACGTTCGCCCCTCCGCGGTTACGCACATCAGCCAAAACACGGCCGCGGCAATCACTGCTAGTGAGCCAGTGACCAACACGGCGACACGGGGCCAAAAGGACCCCGGTCCTCCCCCACGAGCTCGCTGCCAGATGCTTTGAATTTCTTGTCGATAGCAAGCAACGGCGGCCACAAATAGCAGAGGAGCCGTGAAAATGTTGGTGGGATGAACTAGAAGTGCAGCCGCTTGCGCTACCGTTGCTCCCAAGAGCCAAATGCGATGACGATCTGGCCGCTTCGTGGCAATTAGCGAACAGTAGAGGACGGGCAAGGTCACAAGCAGCGACTGACTCGCATCCCAGCCGAAGCGTGAATAGGCGATGTTGATCGGCATCACCGCTAGCAGCACGGTCGAGATGACCGCCAGCGAAAGTCCGAACGCCCGTTTGCAAAAGGCGTAATTGACAAACAAGGCAAGCGCGCCGGAGATCATTGCTGTAAGTCGCAGTAAGCCAATCGACGGCGGCAGCCAGGCGTGCAACAAGACCGTCGGCCAGAATAGAAACCAGTTCAATGGATTGCCCGTCGGGGTCACCCACTCAACCGCTGTGGGGGCCACACTCTTTTCGGTGGCCGTGGGCGACGCTTGCAGCGAATCCAGGAATCGTTGAGCTTGCACGCCCATCCAGGCCTCGTCGCCATTGACGCCTGGCAGATGATCGAGCCGCCATCCGCGGAAGAACACCGCCACGCTCAACAGCAACAGGCAATTCAGCGTTACAAACAGCTGCCGACGCGCGCGCGATGTCGCATCCGCTGCTTGCGAATGCGGCGGTGGCAGGGCGGTGGTTGATAGGTGTGGTTGGGTCATGACGATGGCCGGTCGCGGCGCAGCAGTAATATCTAGGTCGCGGCGCGACGGCGTTGATTGGGTCGCTGCGCGACGGTGTCGATTTGGTCGCGGCGCGACGGTGTAATTTTCGTCGCTGCGCGACGGTGCTGTTTTGAAGATTTCTCTTCTACACCGTATCCCACGAATGGCCACCTCCGAGTCCGGCCGCCATCGAACCATGGCAGGACGACACCTTTCACACGGGCTATCGGCCCAAACAATCCGCACAATCACTTCAGACGGAACGAGATTGGTGCCGCGCTTCGCACCATAACGAAGGCCAGTTTTTAGGCCCTGAATGTCAGCCTGCGCCGTGCTGCAAGCTATTCTTCTGTAAGGGACTTGCGCTCTCTCAACCAAGAGGCTGCGAGTCCCCGTTCACCCCACCTGATTGCGTGGCGCGACCTCTGCTGTCGATGAGCTACGCACCCTCCACAAACGCATTACGCCAATGCCACTTCGCTCGATGACTATTCGCGAACAACTCGTCGAACAACTCGCCGCCGCGAGCGTGTGGGGATACCACCACGACGGTGCCGCGGCTACGGAACCGACCGCCATGGCAGCGCTGGCGTTGACCCATGCGGGAAAGACCGAAGCGGCTCGGCGGGCACTCACCTGGTTGGCAGACCACCAGAATCGCAATGGAAGTCTCGGCGTGACCGCCACCGAGTCGACACCGACTTGGCCGACAACGCTGGCCATCATGGCGTGGACCGTTGCCGGGGGCGGCTATGACGATCATCGCCAGAAGGCCATCGATTGGATGCTCTCAATTCGGGGAGAGCCGGTTCCGCAGGCCAAACTCCTGGGGCACGACAGCACGCTGGTCGGCTGGCCGTGGGTTGTGCCAACGCACAGTTGGTCGGAGCCAACCGCCTTCAGCGTATTGGCTCTACAAGCGGCCGATCACGCCGATCATCCCCGCTGTCAGGAAGCGGTGACGCTTCTGATCGATCGCCTTCTGCCGGAAGGTGGAAGTAACTACGGCAACACCACAGTGCTGGGGCAAACCTTGCGACCGCACATCATGCCGACTGGCGTCGTGCTGTGGGCGATTGCCGGGGCCGCGCGTGAACCAGGCGACGTCGATCCGCGCATCGCCCATTCGCTCGACTACTTGGAAAGCCAACTTGCCGAGCCAATCTCTGCGGCCGCGCTCGCCTACACGACTCTGGCACTGAGCGCCCATGGGCGCTCACTCGACGCGGCCAAAGAAGCACTCACCACAGTCGCGACGCGGCACCTGGAAGCGACCACGCTGGCGGCCCCATGGAAGCTTGCGCTGCTGGCAACCGCGGCACTGGAGATCGACGCAGTGGCCGATCGGGGCCTGCTGCGTCCTTCACTCTTGCAGCCTGTGACCCTCATGCCAGCGACTCCCAATCCCCAATAACACGCCCCATCATGAAACCAACCACGGCCTCAGCAACGAGCGGCTCGCCTGCCCCGTCGAACGGAGCACTGTCGAACGGAGCACTGTCGAACGCAGCTCCATCGGCGGCCCCACCGGCCTCCATCGATCGCCGCGCGCTGTTGATCGGCAGTGGAGCGGCCGTACTCGGTCTCGGTGGATTCGCACTGCTGCGCCGCGGTTGGAAGGAGAACGTCTCAACCTTCGTCGCCGCCGGACAACGGTACGACGGCACCCTGGTGACCACCATTCGCGACGGACTACTCGCCAGCGGCATCGATCCGAATGCGCTGCGTGGGAAACGGGTTCTCTTAAAGCCGAATCTTGTTGAGCCCGATCGGGGCGTTCCCCACATGACTACCCATCCGGCTATGATTCTGGCCGCAGCCGAAGTCTTTCGCGGTTGGGATGCCAACGTGGTCGTAGGCGAAGCCCCCGGTCATGTCCGCGATACCGAACTGGCACTGATCAACTCCGGCGTCGGCGAGGCGCTCGCGTCGGTCAACTTGTCGTTTGCCGACCTGAACTACGAATCGGTTCGCTGGACGAAGAACCTCGGGCGCCAGAGCAAGCTAACTGGCTTCCATTTCCCCAAGAGCATCGCCGACGCCGACTTGGTCGTCTCGATGCCAAAGATGAAAACGCACCATTGGGTCGGCATTACCGGCGCGATGAAGAATCTTTACGGCACGCTGCCGGGCATCAAGTACGGCTGGCCCAAGAACGTGCTGCACTTCGCCGGCATTCCGCAAACGGTTGTCGACATCAATTGCTCGCTTCCCAAGACAATCGCCATTGTCGACGGCATCACTTGCATGGAAGGCGACGGCCCGATCATGGGAACGCCCAAGGAGATGGGCCTGGTCGTGATCGGCACCAACCCCGTCGCTGTCGACGCCACATTGGCTCGCATGATGGACATCAATCCTCGCAAAATCAGCTACCTGGCGATCGCCGAAAATCGCCTCGGCCCGCTTTGCCCCAAGAAGATCGAACAACGGGGCGAGCGTTGGCAAGATCACGTCGACGCCTTCGAGATTCTCGACGTGCCGCACCTACGTGAACTTCGTTCTGATCTTGGCGAGAAGGTGAGCCGCCTCATCCCGCCGCCCGTCGAAGGACTCGTCGGCTGCCCGATGGCCGCCGCCACGCTTCACGCGTAAAGCAAATCCCAACTCATCAACAAGAGTACGAATCGCCCGCCGCCTTTCATCTTCCACCAACATGCCGTACGCCAACCTTCCCAATCCGAGCCTGCTGCCGAGCCACGCCGCGGGGTCTGCGCGCCGCCGTACGCCAAAGCCGGCGATGTGGGCGCTGGTCGCGGCCTGCTTAGCGCTGCTTGTTGGGCTAGCCTGGCCGATGCTGTCATCGCAAGTCTATGTGGGCGACGACCTGGGTGTGTTTCACCTACCGCTGCGGGGCTTCTATGCACAACAACTCGCCGCGGAGCAGTCGTTCGACTGGTGGCCGCAACTCTACGGCGGCATGTACATCACCGGCGAAGGGCAAGTCGGCGGCTACCACCCGTTGCACCTCTGGTTGTACAAGACCTTTTCGTTGTCGACCGCCTTCAACTTGGAAGTCTTCCTGAGCTATCCGGCGATGCTGCTGGGGATGTTCTTCTGGCTGCGGCGAATTCTAGGTCGTTCACTGCCGGCTCTGTTCGGAGCCTTGGCGTTTACCTTCTCCGGCTTCAACCTGCTGCACCTATTTCACGTCAACGCCATCGCCGTGGTGGCACACATCCCCTGGCTGCTGCTGGCGATCGACTATCTGGTGCGTGGTGAAACACGTCGACAAACGGCGTGGGCGTGGACCGCCATCGCCATGCTGACCGGATCGCAGGTTCTGCTGGGCTATCCGCAATACGTTTGGTTCTCGCTGTTGGCTGAAATCGCCGTGGCGGGATACTTGCTAACCGTGGGAGGGTCACAGGCTTCGCACCGTGACATACAAAATAGCAACTCGCAACTGCGGCGACGGGTACTTCCGCTAGCGAGCGCGAAGGCGGTAGGGCTACTGCTTGGCGGACTGCAATTGCTGCCGACCTACGACGCTTTACAACACTCGGTCCGTCATGTGGCCGATGTCGGCTTCGCGGAGTCATACTCACTGCACCCGTTGAACCTCATTCAGCTAATCGCACCCTACTTGTTTGAAACCCGCGTCGTCGGCCAGAACACGCACGCACTCGGGCTCTACGCCGGTGCGGTTCCGCTAATGCTAATCGTCTATCTCATCTGCCAGCGCAAGCGGCTCGGTCGATTGAAGCCGATCGCCATCGTGGCGGCCTGCTGCAGCGTGCTCGCGTTATGGATCGCCTTCGGTCGCTACGGGTATCTCTACCGCGTGCAAACCTGGCTACCCATCGTCGGCAGCTTCCGCGCTCCTTGTCGGATGATTCTGTTGTTCCATTTGTCGACCGCCGTGCTTTCGGCGATCGCGATCTGCCACATGGCGAGACTGCGTCGACGCGATTTCCGCTCACGCGCGATGTCCCATCGCCCGCTGCTGGCAGTCGTAGCCGCTAGTGTAGCGCTCGTGTTCGTGGCGAATTTAGCTTGGCCAGCTCGTGTCGCATCCTGGCCGCTGATGGCAGCCGGACCGGCGTTGTTGGCGATCGCGGCGGTGCTGGTGTTCTTCGCTGCACGAAACTCACGATTCGCGCTGACCGCGCTAGTACTGTTCTGTGCCGCAGACCTGGGCGTGTACGGCCTCAGCTATTCAGTCTGGCCGCACTCCGCACCACTTGATGACTTTATCGCCACGGCAGACACACCTGGCGACGCTTATGCGGCGGCTCTATCAGACGCACAGACACAACCCTCGGCCAGTTCCCGCGCCCCGTTCCGCGTGGCCATTCCCGTGGTAACCGCCGACGGCCAAAGCCGCCGAGGCAACGTGATCACGCTGGCCGGCTACGATCGGGTACTCGGCTATGCTGGCCTCCAACCGCAGCGACTGCTCGACTATCGCGATCCCCGCACGCTTCGCCTGGCAGGTGTGAGCTGGGTTCATCGCGATCTCATGCCTGGCACCGATCGGTCGTCGAAGCGTTTCGTGGCGCCTCCGTTCGAACCACTACCCCGTTTTCGCTTCGTGACTCGCACTCAGGTTAGCCACGACCCGGCCCGCGACTTGAAGCATGTTGATCCCGCCGCAGTGGCACTCGTCGACAACCCGCTTGCGCTGCCATTCGTCGAACCAGGCACGATTCGCGTTGTCGCCGACTCGCCAGGCGAAATCCGACTTTCGACCAACACTCTCTCCCGGCAACTGCTCGCCACGACCGAGTCGTATCACGCCGGCTGGCAGATGTTCGTCGACGGACAACCGGCCGCAACATCGCGAGTCAACGGTGACTTCCTCGGCGGACTCATTCCCGCCGGAAAACACGAGGTGGTTCTGCGTTTTGAACCGGCCAGTCTGCGGTACGGGGCGTTGGCGTCAACTACCGGGCTCGGCCTATTGGCAACCTGTTTTCTGCTGCTTCGTTTTCGCCGCAACACTGCGTCAACACGAATCCCGGCGAAACACAATCAATCCATTACTCCAACTCCAACAACGTGATTCCCATGAATCCAAATTTTGATAACGAACGAAAACCGCTAGGCAACGTGCTGTTGAGCATCGTCATGCCGGTTTACAACGAACGCGACGTGCTTGAGCAGCTCATCCGCCGCGTGAGCGAGTCGGCCGCCCGTTGTGGTTGCCGCTATGAGATCATCATGGTCAACGACGGCTCGCACGACGGTAGCGGAGAACTGCTCGATCGAATTGCCGCTCGCGTTCCACAGCTGAAGGTCGTTCACTTTTCCCGAAACTTCGGTCATCAGTCGGCGGTTCAAGCCGGGCTCGTGCATGCCCAAGGCGACGCGATCGTGCTGATGGATTCCGATCTACAAGACGCGCCCGAAGCGATCACGCGATTCTTCGCCAAATGGCAAGATGGTTACGATGTCGTGTTCGCCGTTCGCACCAAGCGCAAAGAGAACCTCTTCAAGCGCATACTGTTCGCCGGGTTCCATCGTTTCTTAAGTGGTGTGGCCACGACCGATATTCCGACCGACGCCGGCATTTTCGGCCTCGTCGATGTTCGCGTGAAGAATGAGATTGTTGCCCTGGCCGAACGGGATCGCTACCTGCCGGGCCTGCGCAGCTGGGTCGGTTTTCGTCAGAAGGGTATCGTCGTCGAGCGTCTCGCGCGCTACGACGGACAGCCACGGGTTTCGATCCTCGGGCTGTGGCGACTGGCCAAGACGGCCGTGTTCGGCTTCTCGAACTTTCCGCTGCTCGTCTTCAATATGATCGGCTTTGCGGCCCTGTTCGTGTTCGTCGCACTTAGCGGGTACGCCCTGTTCTGCAAACTATTCACCGACCTGACGATTCCAGGTTGGACATCGCACGTGCTCTCGGCCAGTTTTTTCGGCGCCCTCAACGCGATGGGCATCAGCATCCTGGGGGAATACGTCACACGAATTTATGACCAAGTGCGGCAGCGACCGATGTATGTGGTCGCTCGCACAGTGAACGTGGCCGCCGGACAAGCGACCGACTTTGCGGTTGAGAGTCACACGATGTTCGAGCAGCTACCCCAATTCCCTGCTGACTACGAACGAACTGAAGAAGAGTTGCTCGAAGAGGCGGCCGCGCTGCCTGAAGCTCCCGCAGCGGACGCACCGCTGCCGCTGATGCCGCCGCTGGGTGAAGAGAACTCAGGCTTTGGAACGTCGGTTACGCCAACCTTGTTTACGCCGGCTGATTCACCGGAGTAGGACGACGCGACGGCAACTTCGCTCGGCTCCACAAATCACGCATTGCCCAAGGAGCACGGGCTGCGCCCAGGCAGAGCAGTGGTGCGATCAGCGAACCCCAATACTGATTGATCGGCTGTCCCACCACGGCGAACAGCGTCACGTACATCAGCGTAGCGAGTGCCGCTCGCTGGCCGGTTTCACTCGACAGGCTGGCCAATCCGAGCATCGCCAGTGGAAGATAAATGGCGGCCACCCATTGCGGCAGGTTGAGTAGGAAGCCGTTCATCTGGGTGATCGAAATCAAGAACGACAGGCCTCCTAGTCGCAGCCAGCCCTGTTCGTGGGCGATGTCCGATCCGGTTTGTAATGCCGACACCTGAGCGATGTGCCAAGCGAAGAACCCGGCATAGGCGACCAAACCGGCGGTCCACCAGGCGGCCTCTTTCCACTGTTTCCGCCATACGGCGTAGCACCAGGCGAATGCACAGTACGGTCCGGCCAGATCTCGCATGAAGAGTGCCGCGATACCGCTGGCCACACCGAGCTTGGTTCGGCCGACGCCGCAGGCGAAAACGGAAATCGCGATCAGCGAACCTGCCCACAGCATGGGCATCACGACTAGGCCGGCCAACCAGCAAGGCAGTAGGGCTCCTACCAAGAGCAACGCCCCCAGCAGTCCGCTACCGGTTCCTCCTTCGCGGGCCATAAAGACAAAGCCCAACAGCAGGGCCACGCCAGCCAACGAGCCGAGTAACACCCGGCCGACCGCTTCATACGGGAACATTCCGAGTAGCGACATCGGCAACGGTGTTCGCCAGTTGAAGACACTCTTGGTCGGATAGCCGCGGGCGCGAAGTTCTTCGGCCGCCACTGGGTAATACGATTCGCCGGCCCGCAGGCGATCGACCTCGCACCTGTACAAGGCGACGTCGCCAGGTCCACGATTCGGCTGGTCGGCGAATCCTTGCGAGAGCGAGGAGAGGCTCACAACGAGCGACAGCGCGATGAGCATGAACAGACTAGCGAGGACAACGCGAGCCGTCCCTGGTGACAACCGGGCCAGGGCGGTCGACGGCGATGCTGTCGCGATGACAAGGTTCTGTGCTGGGCTGTTCGACATGGCTTGCTTGGTATTTTGGATGACAACCCGAAACGATCACGGGGTTTGTCGACACCACAAGCTTACGTCAGGAGAAGAATTGCGCACCGCGGGCGCGAGGCCGCAGACGAGGGCGGTCGCCGGGGGCCATCGGCAGAGCCGTTATAACCGGACCGGCGAGAGGTGGCACGGGAGCCGAATTTATGGAGGCGCGAACCGCTTACGGGTTTTCTTCCCGAGCGGCGGCTTCGGCCACATCGCCTTCGGTAATCTCCGGCGTCGCCTCCGTCTCCTTAAAGAGAACCAGGAACAACAGCAAGATCACAGCTGCACCGATCGTGGGAACCAGCCACAGTGACCGCCACTCGATCGTCGTCAGCAGTAGCTCACTACGCTCCGCTCGCAAGGTGGCCAGCTCAGCAGCAATCTCCTGATCACGTTCCCGATCCGCGTCGGTCGCGTAGGCTGGGAAGATCACACGCATGCGGGCACTAGCACGATCCGCAAACGAAGGATCCTCGAAGAAACGGCCGGCAAGCTTGTCCGACTCTTCCTGAAGCGACCCCATGGACGCTTCGATCTCCGCTGCCTTGGCCGAGGCCTGTTTGGCTTCATCGGTTGTGAGTGTGTGATTGACTTCCACGAAGCCAGCCGACTGGGCACCAATGAACATGCCGAGGCCCAACGTGAAGAGCACCAACATGCCTTGGGCCTGGGAGCGAATCGCCGACGGGGCCACGGTATCGGTGTAGATCTGACCGGTGACGAAGAAGAAGTCGTAACAGATACCGTGTAGCAAAATGCCACCGAGGACCATCCAATAGGTTCCGTCGATCGACGCTCCGGCAAACAAACCGTAACGAACGACCCAGGCGAGCATGCCGACCGCGAGCATCCATTTCACACCTAGTCGAGCAAAGCAGAGCGGCATCACCAGCATGAAGAAAATCTCAGACATCTGCCCGAACGACATCTGCGCCGCCGGTGACGACAACCCGGCCGCATCGGCAAATTTGGGTGCCAACTGGTAGTAGAACGCCAGCGGAATACAAATCAGGAACGAGCAGATCATGAAGGTCAGATACGACCGATCCTTCAGCAGCACAAACGCATCGAGACCGAGAATCTCGCGAGTCGTGATCTTCTTGCCGGCAGCCGGCGGCGGTGTATGCGGTAGCGTGAAGCAATAGAGCCCCATCACGATCGCGGTCCAGCCTGCGAGCTGGAACATTTCGATCGCCTTATCCCAACCACAGAGGCTTACAAAGATGCCAGCGACAATCCAGCCGATGGTGCCAAAAACACGAATCAGCGGAAACTGCTTCTTCGCGTCGGTCATATTGTGGAGAGCCAGCGAGTTGGTCAAAGCCAGCGTTGGGAAATAGCAAAGCATGTGCGCGAAGAAGAGTAGGTTGATGGTGAACGCACTCGGCTCATCCACCTCCATGGCCGACACCGCGGCCAACATGGCACCTCCGCCCAACAAGTGCATCACGGCCAGCACTCGCTCGGTGGAAAAAAAGCGATCGGCAATCATGCCGACCAAGAATGGCGAGATCATGCCTGCAATGGGACCCACAGAATAAGTCCAACCAATTTCGCCGCCGCCGAAACCAATCTTGCCCAGGAACAAGTAGGCAGTCACGTACCAAGATCCCCACAAGAAGAATTGCAGGAACATCATCAAGCTAAGACGGGCAGAGACGAAGGGCATAGCGTGACCAGGGGGTTGGAAAGGGGACTGGAATTGAAGGATCCAATGTTGGCGAAACGTACAACTCGCACCGCGAGCTGAGCGTTACGGCGCCGTCGGGGCTGCCGCCTAAGTTACACGAAACCTTTATATTTGCAAGTCATTTGTAGCTGCCGGGCGGGGCATGACAGGCAGAATAGCGAGGGCTAGACAACTGCAAAAGGAAACACCGCGGGCGCTGACCGGCACCTCTTCTGTAAGAGCTACGACGAAATTACCCATGACCAAACACCCTCGTCTTTGCGTATAATGATTGGAGACGGCTGACTCTCGTTCGCCAAAGCGCGCAACAATCGCGGCAGGGAGGTTCTCATGTCTTCGATTCTCGTCGCTCTCGACTTCTCCGATAGCAGTCAAAAGGTTCTCGACGCGGCCATCCAAGTTGCCAAAGGACGCTCGGGGCAGATCGTACTTCTGCACGTCGTCGCGCCTGACCCCGACTTCGTCACCTTCGATCCGGGTCCACAACACGAACGTGACTGGCGGGCGCAACACATCAAGGAACAGCGCGCTCACATGGAAGAGCTACGCGACGATCTTCGCGGCCGCGACGATCTCTCCACCGATGAAATCGAGGTAAAGACCGTGGTCGCCGAGGGAGGCACTACGGACAAGATCATCGAAGAGGCCGGGCGGTTTTCGGCCGACTTCATCGTGATGGGAACCCACGGACATTCGGCCGTCTATGAAGCACTCGTGGGCAGCGTCGCCCATTCGGTGTTGCGATATGCCACGATCCCGGTGCTATTGGTGCCCGTTCGCGAGTAGATCGAGCGGGACTATTTTCGCGGATTCTCCGTCAGGTACCGCTGCAGCGACTCGGCCACCGTGCGATGCTGCGTAGCGTTGCCGTGTGGATCGAAGCCGAGTGTCAGATCCTTGACGAATACCGGTTCCCGTTCATCAAACGGCAGTGTATCGAGGCCGAATACATCGGGTCCCAGCTCGAGCACCGACACATTCTTGGCGTCTCCAATCAGACCACGCAATTGATTGGCCAGATACGTCTCGCCTTCTTTTCCGGTGGCGTTAATCACTAGGAACACCAGTCGCACATTCTCTCGCACGGCCGAATCGACCGCCTGTTTCCAGTGCGACTCGTTCGCTTCCCACATCTTCTTGGCGAAATCCATGAAGTGCGGATCGGTCTTCTTCTTGTCCCTACGGAAGGGGAACGGTACCGTCGCCTTCTTCGCCGGTCGGATCTGGGCCAGCGACTTGTTGATCAAGAACCGCACGAAGATCGTGTTGTCGCGTAGAAAATGATGCAACCAGCTTTTCTCGGGAATATCCTTCGGACGCTTGAAATGACGATCGCCCACGCTGACTCGCATCACCGCGGTGTCGATGTCGTGTTTGTCTAGAAAGCGATCGAATACGACCGCATGCTGAAAAGGGCCGTGCCCTTCGTAAGCCCCGTTAACAACCTCGACCGCGTCGCTTCCGTCGGCTTCGTGAATGAGAGTCTCGAGTTGCGCCGCCCACGTTTCGTCGTCCGCGATACCGGGTCCTACAACTTCACTGCTGCCGAGGCTGAGCACGATTTTCTTGGACCAGTCTGAATCTTCGCCGCGATTGCCGTCGGAGTTGAACGAGAGCGGCGGGCTCGGCATCGAGTAGTTGCCCTGCCAGGTAATGGCCCGATGATTGGGTCGATAAGTGTAGCCCAACTCGGCGTCGCGTCTGTAGATAATGCTGGGCAGGAACATCGCGCGCATATAGAGTTCTCCCGCCACCAACAGCACGACCAACGTCGCGCAGCCGATACCAGCGCGGCCCAAGGCCCAACGCACGAACAGCTTCACTCCGGCCCAGTGACCGTCGCTCGCTGGCACATCAGAATTGGAAGTAGATAAACTCATTTCCCGTCTGTCTGCCGTAAAGGACCCAGAACAAAATAATGGCCGCGAAACAAATTGCCCGCACCGGCCAGGCACGCTTCAACAGGCAATAGTGGTCGCCCGTCTTGTATTGGAAACACTGCATCACGAGCAACGGAAAGGCGAAGAATAAAATGTTACCCGCGGTGACGAGCGAAATCTGATCGAATCCCCAGCCATTGGTAAACGAGGTGACCATTTCCACGATCTGCTGAGCGCTTTCGTCCTTGTTGTCGACCCGACGCGTACTGCGGAATAGCAGCCAACCGATAAGCGTGAGGTGAAACATGACCACCTGGCTCCAAACGATCCTGGCTCGACTCATGGACTCCTTTTTCGCGCGGCTGCCGAAGTTGTAGATCATCAAGATCGCACCATGGAACGCTCCCCACCAGATGTAGTTCCAGGAAGCGCCGTGCCAAAGCCCGCCCAACAGCATGGTCACGATTAGGTTGCGATCGGTGGCCCACTTCCCGCCGCGATTGCCGCCAAGCGGAATGTAGAGGTAGTCGCGCAACCAGGTCGAAAGGCTAATATGCCAACGCCGCCAAAAGTCGCTCGGACTGATCGCGAAGTAGGGCAGATTAAAATTGAGCATCAGATCGAAGCCCATCATCCGCGCGAGCCCGCGTGCGATGTCCGAGTAGGCGCTGAAATCGCAATAGATCTGAAATGCGAACGCAACCGTGCCCAGGTAGGCCATGGCCGAGGTCGTATCGGCCGAGTTGCCGTAGACGGCGTCCGTAATAACGGCCAGGTTGTCGGCAATGGCGATCTTCTTGAACATGCCCCAAAAGATCAGCCAGGCACCGGTGGTGAGCCCGTCGTAACTGAGGAATCGCGGCTTCTCCACCTGCGGAAGGAGGTGCTTCGCTCGCTCGATCGGCCCCGCTACGAGTTGCGGGAAAAATGAAACGAACAGCGCGAAGTTCAGGAAGTCACGGGTCGGCTTCAGCTCACCACGATAGATATCGATCGTGTAGGACATTGTCTGAAACGTGTAGAACGATATGCCCACCGGCAGCACAATGTCGAGCCGCCACTCTGAGACGGTAATTCCCAACAGATCCGCCAAGCTGGCGGCAAAGAAGTTGTAATACTTGAAGAACCCCAGTAGACCCAAATTGGTCACCATACTGGCGACCAAGAAGAGGCGCTTCTTGGATTGGGTCTTGGCAGCTTCGATGGCCTGACCACAGAAGTAGTCGACGATCGTTGAAATCACGATCAGCGACAGCAGCTTCCAATTCCAGGCAGCATAGAAGTAGTAGCTGGCCGCGAGTAGTAGCAGATTCTGAAACCGCAAGAAGGGAACCAGCAAGTACAGGGCGTACACCACTGGGAAGAAGATCCAGAAATCCCAGGAGTTAAACGCCATGCAAGAGCCTCGTTACCCGTCAGATCGTATTTGTAGCTGGATTGGAGAAGCTCTAATCGGCGGTAGATTCGACACCGGCGGCAGCGAGAGATTCTTAGAAGCGAATCAGCACCAGGATTCGTGGCCGCTGACGCCACGTCGTTGGCGATACCACCATCTAACAATGATGTCTTGAAAAGCGATTCCCTGCAACTGCTCCTTCCGTGCTGGAAGGGGTGCTTCAGTGCGCGTGCAGGGCGATTCAGCGCCTACTGTGGACCATCGGGGTGCCGGCAATACAGATGGCCTTCAGCCGCATCGGCGCTATTCTCCAGGCCGATCTGCTTACCCGACTCAATATGCGTAATATCGTTGTAACCCAACCCGGTCACGAACTCGACGATTCCGTGCACTTTCTCTCGCTTCTGCTCGGGCGTGGCCCCGTGCATTTCCATGTAGAGGCGAGGATGCGCTCGCTCAAGCGTCTCACGCATCCCCTGCAAAGCCGAGAGTTCCAGTCCTTCGATGTCGATCTTCACAAAGTCAGGATCGGGTAGGTCGTTCTCGCGAACATCATCGTCAACCCGAACAACAGGGACCTCGACCGAGTTAGTGTCGCCCGACGAATCGATTTGCGAAGCAATCTCGGTATCCGCACTGGCCGCGCCCGGCATCAGCGGATCGAGTGTCAATGTAATCGTGCCCGCTTCACTGCCAACCGCCAGATTGCGTAGTTCCACGTTCTTGATGTCGTTGAGTCGCAGGTTTTCCGTAACGCGGGCGTGACTTGAAGGATTTGGCTCGTACGTCACCACTTGCTTCGCACGATTACTGAAAAACAGCGTCGTGATCCCTTCAAAGGCACCGATGTCGAACACCACCTGATCGGTCAAGTCGAGACCCATCATGAAAATGTACTCGGGATTCTTCAGGTCTCCCCGAGCAAAGAAAGCAGGTACAAATCCCAAGCCACCTCGCCGGCGCATTCCCTTGGCTAGCCCGTGTTTCTGACGGTAGACGAAGCCGTCCAACATACGACTGATACGGGCTTCGATGAGATGTTTCTTCGAGAAATGCTCGGAGCGAAAACGAGACGTCATAGCGCGTGTACCGTTCTACTAAGTTAATTTCGGAGCATTCGCCTTTTCGAGTGAGGAAACTCGACAACGAAAAGACCTGCTTTCCGAAGGCGTCCTCACGCGACGCGCGTGCCACAACCCCCCCGGTCCCCACACTCTGCCGGTCCCCAAACTCTCTGGTCCCCATTGCTCATTGTAACAGACCAGGCCCCCGAATTGCATAATTCTTTGTCGTGTCTTTATCGTGGGGCCCACTCAAGGACTCGACACTGCAAGGAGACCCCCGTAATCTAACGAACATGTCGCCATCCAACCTGGAAATCTTGGCCTATGAAGCGAGCCCCTTGGGGCCGCTATGCCTGAGGCGCCGTGAATTGCTGTCGCGGCCGGGCACCGTCGTCACTGAGGTAACACTCAATCACGAGTTCTTAATGAGTAGCCTGTACACCGACTCGGAGCGAGTGCTGGCGCAAACCGCCCTAGAACTCCACGAACTCGAAAGCCCATCTGCCGACGAACTGCGCGTCTTGGTCGGGGGGCTGGGTCTCGGCTACACGGCCCGCGAAGCGCTCCGCTCGGACCGCGTTACGGAAGTCGAAGTTGTTGAATTGTTGCCTCAAGTAATCGATTGGCTCGGGCGCGGCCTGGTACCCCTTTCGCCGGAACTCAATGAAGACGCGCGACTGACCGTTGCCCAGGGCGACATCTACGGGCGACTGGCCGAGCCGGCCGAAAAGAAATTCGATCTCATCCTGATCGATGTCGATCATTCTCCCGACGAACGGCTAGGGGAAGAGAGTGTCGCGTTCTACACAACTGCCGGCCTGAGAGCGGCCAAGGAACATCTGGCAGAGAACGGCGTCTTGGCCGTCTGGTCGTATGCTGAAAGTTCGCCCTTTGCTGACGCCCTGACCGAAGTCTTTGAAAAGGTTCGCATCGAACCAGTCAGCTACGATAATCAATTGATCGACGAGCAACGCACCGACTGGCTATTCTTCGGAAGCTAGTCAAAGGTCACCGATGCGCGCTCGCGACCACGACTAGGGATTCTATCCCAATGGTGGCGACCTAGCGCCGCTCGTCGTACACGGTGAACGCCAGCGCCTGTAGCTGTTCGTCCGTCAGAGAATCGACAATGTCCCAACTCCAATCGAAGCGGGCTCGAAGTCGTTCGACGAGATCGGCCATCGGAAATTCTTCTTCCTCGTGGTAATAATCCGCCGCCGCTTCCGCCGCGATACCGCTGTTCGCATTACCGTCGTCTACGGGACCGCCATCGACGGGACTACCGTCGAAGTCGAACGGAAAGTCGTGAAGTGCCGGCGTGTCGTGCGACAATTCCTCAATCGCCACGTCCCGAAGCGGACTGCTGGCATTTGCCATATGTGAACTGGTCATTTCACTGCGGGTCAGACTACCGTAAGCCATGCGCGACTCCTTAGCGATCGTAACGATTAAGTAACCGTAACGATCAAAAACCCTGGCGATTTAAGAAGAGTGGCCCGCCGATCCGGCTTGGGGCAGAGATTCCCAGCCTCCGAAGAGACCGGTAGAACCGGCGGGCCACAAAACCGCCTACTATTTCATTGGATACCGAAGCGTCCCAAGCCTTAGTAATTGCCTCACGTTTTGGGGTGACGACGTCTGCCGCGAGGCCAACTATTTCTATTCACCGCAACTTGGATGTGGTATCCTGAATTGCGCCACGATTCGTGGATATTTTCGAGTTTCTTCTGGCGCGTTTGACTACCATCGGACCGATGACTAATGCAACATGTCCATTTTGTTGCCGGGCTCGACCAAAATGCGCGTTTTGTGCATTACTTTCTCTGCGATTCGATACGACAGGAACATAATCGCGAGCCAATCGAGCTGATCGGCCAGCAGTTAGGTGCAAATACCCCCCACAGAGAGGACGCAAAATTGCTCCGCTCGACGTTCTCGGAGTGTGTACTCACCGGCGAACCGCAGGAGTGCATGATCCAGGGCGAGATCGGTGCCATGGTTCAGGTTCGCTTTGAACAAGTCGCACGCAATCCCGACCGCGCATTTCATTCCGATGATGAGGTCGTGGCTATTGCAGTCGCCTGCCAGCTACCCGGCGAAATTGAGCTGAGCCGGCGCGAACAACAGATTGTGCGTCTCATTTGCCAGGACATGAGCAATGCGGAGATTGCCAGCGAACTTAAGCTGGCCGCATCGACGATCGAAACGCACCGTCAGAATATTCGCAAGAAGATCGGCGCCCGCGGTACCGCGGGCATCGTCCTCTACGCGGTGCAACATGGTCTGATCGGGGAGTAGGGGCGGGAGATCTATGACCGACGCTTGTCGGCCCACTACGTCGGGCAATATATGAACCCCACCTCACTCGCCTGTCCTCTTTGTATCGCGACGAGCGTCCGTCTCTTCTTTCAAGATACGCGTGACTACTACCGCTGCGGCAAATGCCAGCTGGTCTTTGTACCGCCGGAGCAATTTCTCTCCGCCGAGCAAGAGAAAGAAGTCTACGACCAGCATCAAAACTCCCCCGGCAACGAAGGCTATCGCAAGTTCCTAAGCCGGCTGTTTGAACCACTCAACGACCGACTCGCCCCAGGCAGCCGCGGACTCGATTTCGGCAGTGGACCGGGACCAACGCTCTCGTTGATGTTCGAGGAGGCCGGTCACAAGGTCTCGATCTACGATCCCTTCTATGCGCCAGACGGGCCCTTCTATGCGCCAAACGGGGCTCCGTCGGCTGTGGCAGGTACAGATGTGGGTGAGAACACCCGCAAGGCAGGGCCCTACGACTTCATCACGGCCAGCGAGGTCGTCGAACACCTACACCGGCCGGAAGCGGAACTCAACCGACTCTGGAACTGTCTGCGCCCAGGCGGTCTGCTCGGCATCATGACCAAACGCGTGATCGACCAAGACGCCTTCGCGCACTGGCACTACAAGAACGATCCCACGCACGTCTGTTTCTTTTCGGAGGAGACGTTCGAGCACCTCGCCACGCGCTGGCAGGCAAAGCTGACGATCGTCGGCGACGACGTAGTGCTGCTTGCAAAGCGGCGGTGAGCTACGTTGGAAGACCATTGGCAATCGACTATCCTGAGGCCGCGTGCCGACTGTCTTGGCGACTCGTCGACAAACAGGCGGACCAAACCACGCCCGCGCCTCCTGCCTTTTTCTGGAATCGATTGCGTTCAAGAACGATCCGCACCATGCCTCACTCGATGCCCCACTTAGCGCGCTCCATATTAGTTGTCGTCGCCGTTTTACTTCCGGGCGGGTGTCAGCCAAGCGACACCCCTGAAGCCGCGGCGGTGCGGACCTGCTTCAACGACTATCTCACCGCCATCGGCAATAAGGACGGGAAAGCGGCCGTCGCCATCGTCGACAGCAGGACCGTAACGTACTATGACACGATACTCGACCACGCGCTCAAGTCGAAGAGCGACGTGGTGCGAGGGCTGCCCATCTTGGACAAAACGATGGTGTTGATGCTACGTAGCCGAGTTCCCGCGGACGAACTAAGAAAGATGGACGCCAGGGCCGTTTTCATTCATACGGTCGATGAGGGTTGGGTGGCAACAGACAGGACCATTTTCGACATCGGCCAGATTGACGTTAACGGCGATCGCGCGTTTGGCCAACATCTCATGCGAGGGCAAGAGACGCCCTACAAGTGTCGTTTTGTGAAGGAAGACGGGAAGTGGAAGATCGACATCACCTCTCTTTATTCGTCAGGTGAAGCCGAGTTTGAAAAGGCGATTAAAGAGAGTCAGATGTCTGAGGACGATTTCTTGACCCGAGTCCTCAGCATGACCGCCAAAAAGCCGGTCGACGCGAGCATCTGGGAACCAGTCGCCGCAGGTGACGACAAACAGGCTGGCGATTCGAACCCGGATAGCGAGTAGCTGCTCACTGAACCACGTTGGATGGGAGGGGGGCGATGGGTTATCCTTAGCAGCGTCTCGCTGGTCGCCGTACAAGAATAACCGAAGAGCACCGCCGAACGAGACAAGCGCTAGCCCCCGTCGCCAGGCGCTAACCGCCGTCGCAAGAAACACTGGCAGCAAGCTACCAGTGGCACCCACGAAACACCACTCGCAAAACAACCAGGAACCCATGTCCGACATTCTGGCCGATTTACGCTGGCGTGGTTTGGTTCACCAGACCACCGACGATGAGAACCTCGACACCTGGCTCAATGAAAAGAGCCGCACCGTCTACGCCGGGTTCGACCCCACGGCCGACAGCCTGCACGTCGGGCATATGATGGCGCTGCTTCTGTTGAGGCGTTTCCAACGCGCCGGGCATCGTCCCATTGCCCTGGTCGGGGGCGCCACCGGCATGATCGGCGATCCCAGCGGTAAGAGCGAGGAACGCAATTTGATCTCACCAGAGATCCTGCGAGCCAACGTCGACGCCATGCAGGAGCAGATGCGACGGTTCCTCGATTTCGACGGTCCCAATGCCGCCATCCTGGTCAACAACTACGACTGGATGAAGGATTGGACGTTCCTCGAATTCCTGCGCGACATCGGCAAGAATTTCCCCGTCGGCATGATGCTCGGCAAGGACTCCGTCAAGGCACGGCTCGAACGTGACGACGTCGGTCTGAGCTACACCGAGTTCAGCTACATGCTGCTTCAGGCCTACGACTTCGCCTGGCTGTACGAGCACCACGGCTGCGAGATCCAGGTCGGCGGCAGCGACCAGTGGGGCAACATCACGGCCGG
>CAYLRE010000018.1:0-33732 GCA_964385715.1 uncultured Planctomycetaceae bacterium | reverse complement strand
GAAGAGTGATCAACGCACCGACTGGAGGAACGGCGCCCGAGTGCTTGTATGATTCCATTGTCTGCCACCTTTGTTCTATTATTCGGGATCATTGGTTTGGGCTCGTAACGCTGTGCGAAGGCGTCTTTCGAGCTGTACGACTGCTGTCCTTTCATAACCGCCGTAACGGCGGAATCAACAGCACTGTAAAGTTTGCCCGCCCCGTCAAGTTACGCTCGGGCGGTCGTCGACTGGCACGAATTATACCAAACGGCGATTCGTTTTCTATCTACAAGACCAAGAGAAAATGAGAATTTGCGATTGAAGACCCGTCAGTCCCCTCACTGGAAGTAGCGATCACTCAGTCGGCTTGCTTGCAACCGTCCTTCGGGCGCAGACAATAGTACCACTGCCTCCAACGCAAAGACCTTCAGGCAACACGGACGACACAGACAACCTGCAGGATACGGCGGCCACCCGCTCGCCGATCCAGCCTCCAAGGAAATTGACATCATGGAACAATTAAGCCGTCACGCCGGGTTGCTGGCTCTTTCGTTTACATTTGTCTCCCTGATAACTATCTCGGGCTGCACCGGAGGCGAAAATCGCGGCGACTCGGTTCCGCAGGCCACCAACGTGGCGAATGCTGCGAACAAGCCGGCGGAGTTGACCATCACCGGAGGAATGCCGGTGGCAGCGAGTACCGACTGGCCGTGGTGGCAGGGCCCCAAGCTCGACAATAAATCCGTGGCCACCAATGTTCCGCTAACTTGGAGTGACCCTACAAACAAGGACGATGGGGCAGAGGAAGCGGCAGCTGACTCCAATACCGATAACGCCGGCCCAGAGACGGGCGAGCCCAAGACCACCAAGCAAGAGAACATCATCTGGAAAGCGCCGGTTGCCGGGCGAGGGCTGTCCACGCCATGCGTTGTCGGGAATCAAATCTTTCTGACGACCGCGGACGAAGAGAAGCAGACCGTTCACATGCTTTGCTTCGCGCGCGACAGCGGCGAACTCCAATGGGATTGCAAGCTGCATGAGGGCGGCTTCCTTCATACGCACAAGAAGAACTCGCAGGCCTCGCCGACGGCCGCTTGTGACGGAAAACGAGTCTATGTCCCCCATCTCGTGAAGCAAGACGAACAAGAGGCGATCTGGGTCTCGGCCGTCGATCTCGATGGGAACCTCGTCTGGCAGAAGAAGGCCGGTGACTTCAGGACCAAGCACGGGTACGGTTCCTCACCTGTCATCTACGGCTCACTGCTGATCGTCTCGGGGGACAATGGAGAATTCGGCTTCCTGATCGCTCTTGACCGCGAGACTGGCGAGACTGTCTGGCGGATCGAACGAGAAAAGAAGGATAGCTTCGCAACTCCGACGGTTGCCCACCTCGCCGGACGAGATCAGCTGCTGATCCACGGCACGCTCCTGGTCGCCAGTTACGACCCGCTGACCGGCAAAGAGATCTGGCGATGTGACGGCCCATCTGTGTCCGCCGCCAATACGATCGTCACTGATGACAAGCGAGTCTATGCCTCTGGCGGCTGGCCAGAGAAGTTCCTGCTCGCCATTCGAGCCGACGGCAGCGGGGACGTGACCGAAACACACATCGAATGGAAGAAGCGGAAGGGAATCTGCTACGTCCCCACAATGCTACCCCACAACGGCCGCCTGTTCGGTGTCAATGACGATGGAATCGCCTCGTGCTACGATGCAGAAACCGGTGACAAGAAGTGGATGGAACGACTGCCGGGCAATTTCAGCGCCTCGCCGGTGCTAGTTGGCAAGCACCTCTACATCCCCAACGAAGCGGGCAAGATGTATGTGATCAAGGCCGCCGACGAATTCGAAATCGTTGCTGAGAACGACCTGGGCGACGGAGGCTTTGCGACTCCCGTGATCCTCGGCTCGCGGATCTATCTGCGCACGGATCACTACCTGTATTGCATTGGCAGTTCGTCGTAATGAGCCTGTCGAACAGAGCGACGGCCCCCATTGCATGCCCGAAGGCGCACGTTGGTCAGCCCGGCCAACGGGCCCTACATCGACGGTGGCTTGCTGAGCGAGAAGATCGGTAGCAAAAGACCGATTCCGATACCGCCAACAACGATACCCATGCCGGTGATCATTAAGGGCTCCATCATGCTGGTGGTCGTCTTGATCGTGGCGTCGACTTCGGTGTCAAAGTAGACGCTCACCCTTTCCAGCGCGACATCGAGCTTACCGGTATTCTCTCCGGCGGCAATCATCTGCACCAAGGTGCTAGGCATCAGGGAACTACCCGTCACCGCATCGCAAATCTGCCGACCAGCAGTCACTTCATCGATGACCTCGAGCCAGAGCTTTTCGTAGTAGTAGTTACCCGCTACGTCGGCCGAGAGCCGCAACGAGTCGAGCATCGTGACGCCGCTTCCGATCATCGTCCCGAGCGTACGAATACTGCGACTCAGGGCCGCCTTACGAAACAGGGGCCCGAGAAGCGGTGCATTGATCTTCGCCCAATCGATCGCCTTACGTCCTGGCTCGGTACGTCGAGCATAAAGAAAGCCAACAATCAGAGCCACAAACAAGGCGAGCCAGACGTACCAGTACCCGAGCAGGACCTTCGACGAAGACATCAACACCTTCGTAATTCCAGGCAACTCCATGCCAGGCCGATTAAACAGCGGTTCGAACTTGGGCAGAATGACAGTTAACAAGAAGACCGTAACGCCCACGGCAATACAGAACATGACGACCGGATAGGCGAGCGCTCCGCGAACCTTGCCACGGGTATCTAGTTCCTTGCGCATGTAATTAGCGATGCGGTCGAGCATTTCGGACAAAGTACCCGACTGTTCACTGGCCCGAACCAACGAGACATACGTGGCGTCGAAGTACTGCGGAAATTCGTGCAAAGCGGTGGAAAAGTCGGCACCGCCTTCGACCGTCGCCTTGAGATCGGTGAGTACCTTGCGGAGCGTTGGATTCTCTTCCTGACTGGCAATCGACTCAAGCGCCACGGAAATCGTAATTCCGGTTTCCACCATCAACGCCAGCTGGGTAGTGACATAGATAATGTCCACGCGGCGGATTCGCTTGGCGAATAACGCGCCCATGACGTTGCCGCCCGACTCCAGTAACTCCAAGACGTGAAACCCGTCCTGACGCAAGAGCTGAGCCGCTTCGTCAGGCGTAGCGGCCTCGATCACGCCTTGATGAACGTTGGCCAGCGGATCTCGTACTTTGTAGGCAAATTCCATGACCGCGAACTCCCGTCTTCACTATTTCCGATGACAGAAGATTAAGGTGCATCGACGGGAATACCCGCCGAACCGGAATGGACATCAACGAGAGGAACAGCTTTGGTATCCGCGCCACCACTCGTCAGATCACTACCAGATGGAGCATCGCCGCTTGCATCCACCTGTTGCTCCTCTTTAGAAAGGGGCTTAACGGTAACTCCTGTCGCTCCCAGGCTTGGCACCGGGTCGCGACTTTCGCCGACGATGTGAATGATTTCATCGAGCGTCGTGATTCCTTCACGAACTTTGCGAATGCCGTCCTGCCGCAACGAAATCATGCTATCTTCGACCGCCATCTGACGAATCATCGAGAGCGGTTTATCCGCCGTAACCGCGTCGCGGATTTCGTCGTTGAGCACGAAGATCTCATGCACGCCGATTCGCCCGCTATAGCCGGTATTGCGACACTGCCGGCACCCAACGCCTCGGTAGAAGGTGTCGGCGTCCAGGCCCATTCGTTGAATCGACTTTCGCATGGCACGAGGTGGTTCGTACGACTCACGACACTTGTTGCAAATCTTCCGGACCAGTCGCTGTGCAAGAACCATATTGAGCGCCGCGCCGATCAAGTACGGCTCCACGCCCATATTCACGAGTCGCGTTACGGCAGCACACGCATCGTTCGTATGAAGCGTGCTAAAGACAAGGTGACCGGTAAGCGCAGCCTGAATCGCCATGCGGCCAGTCTCTTCATCTCGGATTTCACCAACCATGACGGCGTCAGGATCTTGTCGCAAGAGCGTCCGCAAGGCCACGGAGAACGTGAGCCCGACCCGCTCCTGCACCTGAAACTGGTTGATCAGCGGCAGGTTGTGTTCGATCGGATCTTCGACGGTACAAATGTTGTTTTCCATCGAGCTGATGGTATTGAGAGCCGCATAGAGAGTCGTCGACTTACCACTACCGGTCGGCCCGGTCACGAGCACGATACCGTTGGGCGCCTCGATCCCCGAGCGAAATGTATCGAGCACGTCTTCGGCAAAGCCGAGATCTTCCAGCACCAGCGATACGCTGCTTGTATCAAGCACACGCATGGCGGTCTTTTCACCGCGGCTGCCAGGAAACGTACTGACACGAAGATCGATACGGCGGCGGCTGAGCATCACATTGACGCGACCATCCTGGGGCAAACGCCGCTCGCTAATGTCGAGCCCGGCCATGATCTTAATACGGCTTGTCACCGCCGGCAGCAAATGCTGAGGCACCTCTAGCGACTTGTAAAGTGCACCGTCGACACGGTACCGAACCCGCATGCAGCGTTCGGCCGGTTCGATGTGAATATCGCTCGCACCTTCTTTGACTGCGTTGAAGATGATGTAGTTCACCAGGCGAATAACAGGAGACTGGCCGGCGATCTCTTCAATGTCGCTGATATCGTCGATCGCATCTTCGATCAACGTAACGTCCGCCGCGTCCGAATCCTCGATGATGTCGTCGATGACGAACACTGTTGAATTCGGCAGCGTGGTGATCATTCGCCGAATATCTTTGGTACTCGCGGCGACGATCTGCACGACCGAATCGGTAAGGTTCTCAACTTCGTCGATCAAGAACAGGTTAGACGGTTCATTGACCGCAACAGTCAGCACGTCGCCCACCTTAAAGAGCGGCAGCACCAGATTCTCTTCGATGTACTCACGAGTGAGGACGTCGATCACGCCCGGATCGTACATCCGTTGCTCAAGCTTGGCGTAGGGAACGTCGTATTCACCCGCCAGGCATTCAACCACCTGGTCCTCGGTGCAGTACTCCAGATCGACCAGCAGTTCGCCGAGCAGCTTGCCGTTGTTGCCGGGCTTCTTCTGCTCAAGCAGCGCTGCCTCAAGCAACTCCGTCGTGAGATATCCCTTCTCAACCAACAGGTTCCCGAGTCGTCGTTTCGATTTCGTCGTGGCAGCCATGGCTCGGTTTCGGGTGGAAGGAGGCAGTCGGGATCGCCAACTTAGACGAAGCTACGCACGGCATCGATAACGCTCTCAAACACTTCGATGCGCTGGTCCAGCCGGGTAATTTCAAGAATTTTCTGATTTACATAGTTTGTGGTCGCCACGCTCAAGTCACCCGCCGCCTCGCGCAACATGTCCTGACTCTTGATCAAGGCGTCCAACCCGACGCTGTCGATGGACTCGGTGTTGTCGAGATCGAGCACCACGTTCTTGCGGTCAAGCTTGGTGACGAATTCACGAAAGCTATCCGCTTGGTCACGCCCCAGCTCTTCAGGGGAATGAACCACGATCACGTCACCGAAAATTTCGGTTGCTAGCTGCATGACGACGCCTCCGCTGCGGGCGTCTCAGCAGCGATTGTCTCAGCAGGGGCCGCCTCTCCGGGAACGGACTCCACGGGAATCTCGTGCGAGCGCGAGGCGTCATCGGCCGAACCTTCAACTGCACCTGGCTCGGATGCACCAGCGACCGGTGCGGCATGACGCAGTTCGACGATCTGTTCGACACGCTGGAGCAGCTCGCGAGGGCTGAAGGGTTTCGGGATCACGCCCAGAATGTCGAGATCTTCGGCCGATTCACGATACTGTCTTTCGAAACTCTTCGCGGTCAGCATCAAGACCGGCAGGTCGGCCAATTCCTCGCAGTCGCGAACTCGCTGAACAAGTCCGAGACCATCGAGTCGCGGCATCTGGCAATCCGTCACTAGCACATCCGGCTTCCACGCCAGCAGAATCGCCCACGCTTCTTCACCATCGGAGGCGGTGCGAACTTCAAAGCCGCGACGTTGAAACTTAATCTCTGCAGCCCGAACGATATGAAACTCGTCATCGCAGAGCAGAATTCGCTTGGTAAGTGTATTGTCCATCGACCTGTATCCCGTAAGCGTTAACTCATCTGACCCGCATTTGATAGACGGATCACAAATGTGCTGCCCACGCCCAGTTCACTACGGACCGACAAGGCACCGCGATGAACGTCCTCCACGATATGCTTCGCAAGTGGCAGTCCGAGTCCCGTACCGGCCGCCATCTTCTTGTCCTTCTTGACGCGATAGAACTTTTCAAACACGCGTGATTGATCTTCGTCGGACAAGCCAACACCCTGATCTTCGACCTCGAACTCCACTTCGTTGTCGACCAATCGACTGCGGAGCACGACCTCTCGACCCTCGGGTGTGTACTTAATCGCGTTCGACAACAGATTGATCGCCGCCTGCGACATCATGTCTCGATCGACCAGTACGCCGAGGTACATCGAGCTCAGCTCGCGAGTGAGCCGTATGTTCTTCATCTCCGCGGCAGGCTGCACGACGCTGAAAGCTTCTTCCAACAGATCGTTGAGCGATTGGGCCTTCTTGCTGACATCAACAACCCCCGCCTCGATGCGAGCGATGTTCAACAGGTTCTCAATCAGCCGTTGCAGGCGGTCGGCCTGGGAGTTGATGACATCGAGAAATTCCTCGCGTGACTCTTCATCCTCGGCATCACCATCGGCGAGCAGCTCAACGTAGGCCTTGATTCCAGACAGCGGCGTTTTCATTTCATGGCTTACAGACGCCACGAACTCGGCGTTTCGCTTCTGCAGATCTTTCTGCGAACTAATGTCACGGAACACAATGACGGCGCCATTCTCTTGTTCCGGATCGACGGCCGTTGGGTCGCCATTAGCTTCCGCCAAGGAGCGGGCCGTAACGCTGTACCAGCGAGAGTCGTCTTCGCCCGAGGCGAGCTGCATTTCGCGAGACCGCTCTCGGCTCGTGTGACGACGCGTATCCTGCAACAGATCGATCAACTCCTCACAGCGGACCAGATCGCGAAGCATACGGTCCTCAGTGCCCTCCAGTTCAAAATCAAAGAGTGATTCGGCACTGGGATTGGCAAGCACGACCTCGTTGTATTGATCGATCGCTAGGACTGGTTCGTTGAAGCCGGAAAGAATCGATGCAATGCGTTCATGATCGGAAGCACTCTTCTTGGCTCGCACTTCCAGAGCGGCTCGATTCATCCCCAGGGCTTCCACCCGTTCACTCTGTTCCAAGAGTCGAGAACGCACCTGCTGAAACACGCCATGCCAGGAATTTTCGCCTCCAAGACCCGCCACGTCGCGAGTCATTGACATCGCACGGAGTTCGGCGTCATCCATGCGCGCCAGGCTCTCGAGATAACGTTGTGCAGGCCGATGCCCCAAAGCAGATCGGGTCACACACCAGGCCGCGAAGCCTGAAGCTGCAAGCAGCGTGGCACTTCCCACAAACAGCGAGAGCTGGAGCGTTCGCATCTCGCCACTCATTCCAGCCAACGCCGCAACGAGCACCGCAAGAAGCGACGACGCACACGCGATCGCAAACCAGGCTTTCGTTGGAAGTCGATTCATGGTGACGGAGCTGCTGTCGATATCGATGGTCAAAACACGACGGAATTCGCATGGCACGCCGACATGAAAGACGGCGGCAGGGAAGTCTGCCGGGGGAAGCTCGACCGCAACCGACCACAACACGCATTCTGCGTGTCCGATCAGCCGACGAAGCCGAGTGCTTTAACGCTGCTGGCGAAATCTGGGATCCAATTCCGCGGCACGAGCGAAATGCCAGTTCGCCGCGGGAGTATCGTCCAGTTTCGTGAGCGTAAAGCCCATCAAAAAGTACGACAGCGGATGCATGTTGTCCAACGAAAGTGCTTGCTGCAAAGCATGTTGGGACGCACCGTAGTTGCCCTGTCGATAGTGGGCCAAAGAGAGTGTGCGGTAAAGTTCCGCAGAATGGGTACCACCGGAAATTGCCCGCGCGATAAGCGCAGCCGCTTCGTTCGGCTGTGATGATCGTAGCAGTCGCACGGCCTCCTGGTTTACCCAGGCGGCTTCCGTAGACCGGTCGACCACCGGCGGGGACGAGTAAGAAACGCCCACAACGCCATCAGGCGACTGTGCCACCCTTGACACCGGCTGGGCGTACTGGCCCGCATAACCGTTACCATGCTCACCGAAGACGGGCGCGTGCCCTTGTCCAGCTACGTGCTCCATCGACGAGTGTGCGTTCGCTGTATCGATCTGAGCCAGGAATTGTTTAGCCTCGCCATTGTGAGGATCGCGAGCTAGCACCTCGAACACCTGTTCGCGTGCCCCTTGAAGATCTCCTTGCGTCCACCGCGACGTGGCCGCATGAATTTGCGCTCGATTACGTTCCTGCTCGAAGTGTCGCGCCACTTCGGCATTGCGTTGCTTACGCTCCTGCGAGATATCCCGAGGAAGCTCCGGCAACTGCTTCTGAATTCCGGCGCAGCCGGCGAGCAGGATACTGCAAGCCAACAGCGACATTGAACAGGCGACTTTTGAGCGGCGAAAATTCATAACCGTCTGCATACGTGGAGAGCGACCTAAGGCGAACTTGGCTCCAGGTTGACACTTGGCTGCCCCGGCGGAATCAATTCCCCATCGGGAGGAATCCCCCCTCCCAGCTCGTCCAAGACCCACGGCGCGATATCCTCGCCATCGAGCGGACCGTGTGGCGAATAGGGCCCCGGGGGCGGAATGTAAGGAGCCTGGCCGGTATGATCTCCAATCGGCACGCCGTTGTAGATGTCCGCTCGCAAATCAATCGCTTCACGGCTCTGGGGATTGTAGTGAATAGCCCAATTCACATACTTCATAGCACGATGCGGTTTTCCCTTTGCCCAGGCATCGCGTGCCCGGAAAAGGTAATGCCGTGAGACCGACAGTCGGCTCAGGCGAGTCATCTTCTCAGCGACGATCGCCTGGCGATGATGGAACTCGGTCGCTCCCTTGTTTCCTTCGCAATCCAGTTCCTTATTGCGAATGATACGAGGCGTGATAAGCACGATGATCTCACGTTTCTCGGTCGACTCGCTCGTCTGCCGGAACAGGGGACCGACGAACGGCAAGCTACCCAACAACGGAATCTGAGTGACGTCGTTCTGCAGGTCTTCTCGCATGAGGCCGCCGATCACCACGGTCGAGCCATCGCGTGCCATGATGTTAGTCGTTACCTCGGTGACTTCCTTATCCGGCAGAGTAAATCCGCTCTCCACACGGACCGAGCCGGTCGACAGCTCCGGATGGACTTCCATCCGCACCATACCATCGGATCCGATGAAAGGACGAATGCGAAGCTGCGTTCCGACTTCCAGGAACTCGACCGCCTGAGTGACGGCCGTTTCCGTAACCGTTGTGCTCACGTAGCCCAATTCAGAACCGATCAGAATCTCCGCTCGCTGCTTGTTCAGAACCAGCAAGCGAGGTGTAGCGATCACGTTCGTATCTCCGATCGACTCGAGCGCCTCGACGAAAATCGTGGTACTGCTATCAAGAAATCCGACCTTGAGTCCCCCGTCGGCTACGATAGCGCCCAAGTCAGCAGGCGGCGAACCGGAAATCAAGCGCAGGTTGGCCTTATTCTTTAGCAGCTCAAAGTCGACGCCAAGATCTGTTTCGTCAGTTAGTGAAACACTCAGAATCATCGCCTCAATCGCAACCTGATCGGGCTGGCGATCGACTTCGTGATAGACCTGATCGACCTGCTTCAGTACATTCTCGTAATCTCGCACCAGCAACACCTCGTTGCCGGTGAACGAGTCGCCTCCAACTTCCGTGTTGTTTGATTGAATCCCAGCTTCCGCGGCACTACTGATGCTGATCGCGCCCACCTCGGGCGTTAGCAAAGGGCTGATCAGCTGTTGAAGCTCTGTCGCGGTAACATAATTGGGGCGGTATATGCGGGTATCGATCGCCTGTACACGATGCTTCCGTTGTCGATATTCGTCGGGCGTTCCCACAAACAGGATGTCACCTTCCTGATACGCGACGTAGCCAGTCGACTTGAGAATTGCGTCGAGGGCGGTCATCGTATCAACGTCGTTAAGCGAGGCGGAAACCGTCCCTTGGACGCTATTCGAGGCAATGATGTTCAGGCCGGACTTCTGGCTCAACAGGTCCAGCACTTGCCGCAAGTCGGCATCGGGCTTCGTATTCAATTGAAAGCGACCGTCCTCGTCGAAGGACGCTTCCGGACCAGCGACCGTCAACTCTCCACTAGCAGACTCTTGAATGCCCGGTTCAACCGGAGGTGGCGGAAGCGGCACTTGTTTAGCCTGCGTCTGCTGCTGGGTCTCCGGCGTGGCGGCCGCTTGTTGCTGCAGGCCGTTGAGAATTTTAAGAGCACTGCCCAAATCGGTCGGCAACGACTCCGCTGCCTGAGCTGCTTCATCGCTGGTTACCTCCTGCCCCACCAGTGGAGCGGCAGAGACGTGTGCCGGATCGTCGGAAGCTGGCAGATCCAAACCCGCTCCCCCCGGTGACGAATCGGCCAGCGATTCGGAAACATCCTCGCCGGCAGCCAAAGAAATACCCGGCACGGCGGGAATCGTCGCCTCTTCGTCCGCAGAAACCGCGTCGACCACGACCGGGGAGACCTGTTGATGCAACGCCTGCTCGGTGGTCGACAGCGTTTGCTGAGCACTCGCCTTCACGAGCGACTGACGATCGTCGCGGGCCTGAGACGCGTCCGCTTCTGGATCGGACCAAAGTGCAAACCCAATGGCCGCGGCGACTCCGCCGACACCAAAGATCGCGAACATCATCAATCGCAAGAAACTCTGCATGTGTCTTCCTTGACGTGCAGGTAGTGATACTTATTTCTATTCAGCGGCTGAGCCGTTTCAGCTCTTCGCTGCGACTTTACTTAAGCGTACCCTTGAACAACCACGTTGCGCGGCATCCTAATTCCGCGACGGCACCGCCGAAATCGTAATCGCGTCGCTGGCTACCTGGCCAGGAAGTTTCAAACGAAATTCTTGGCCGGCATTTTCCAGCACCACCGCCTTCGCATGGACTTCGGTAAGCAAGAAACGAATCTCTCGGTCGTTTCCCTGCACTTTAATAAACGGTGGTTCCTGCTGAATCCCGCTCTCTGTCCGAGTCAGGCGATAGGCCTTGCCATTGATCATCGCAACGGAACGCACTCTGCCGACCAGTGTGCTGGATAGCTCCAGGCCGACGCTCTGCGGCGACACGGCATGTTGGCGAACGATCGCTTCTGCCTGCTGTTGCTCGCCGGCGATCGTGACCTTCGGCCGGACCAACGGCCGGAAGGGGTCAAGAACGTCATCGTTTGCCACCGCGGTTTCCATACGTTGGTCACGTTCAATCCATTCAACGAGTCGAGGCCAAGCCACCGACGAGCCGGCGGAAGCCGCATTCGCGTCTCGATCCTTCTTGGCAGAGCTCTGGTTAAATGGATTCTTCGACACGGACAAGCTTGACCTATTAACACCTCCGGCAGCAGGGCTCTTGGCCGCTACCGCGGACGGAGCCTCTTCACCGCCGAACATCTTCGTAATGAGCGGAACCCAAAACCAAACGGCCAACGCCAAACCAATCGCCAGCATACCCGCCTTCGCGGGATGGGCCTTGGCCTCGCTCTTCAGCTGACTGGATAGTCTCTGTAAATTCACGCAATTGCCCAACCTGTCGGCCACCCGGGGCGACCTTCTAGTCGGCTCCTCATATATCGGCTAAGCCGTCACTGCAGCCTAATCGGAATCCTCGGTTTTGACGGCAAATATTGCCAAGTTTATATCACTCTGCACGCTAGCACCCTCGTCGGCGTCGGCTGACAAGAAGTCACTGGACTGCTTGAGAGCACGAAACTGTAGCGAATCGATCCATACGGTCTCCGGCAGTTTCTCCAGCTCGCCTAGCAAGCGAAATATCTGATGAAAGCTACCCTTACTGGCCAACCGCAGCGGAATCCGACTAAGGTAGTCCATTTCTTCACCGTGCCGTGGCTCGAATCGCGTCACCGCCACGCCAGCATTGCTTGCATGGCGATTCATGTCGCTGAATAGTCGCGACGCGTCCTCAGCACGAAGCGATTGTCGCTGCCAGCGGTCGTTGTACTGCCGCGCTGACTCCAGCTGGTGCTGCACTCGATTGATTTCAACCAGCCGGGATGCCGATGCGGCCAGATACTGCTGCTTGGAGTCCATGTCCGAGCGCATCGACTCGATCTCTCCCTTGCCAGGCAGAAAGAAGAAGTAGAGGTAAGCCAGATTGATGGCAACCAAAGGAACCGTCACCATCCAACTGCCGCGATTTAATAGGGACTTCATGGTGCTGCCCTCCTGGGACTGAAACTCGCACCCAACATGGCAGCGTCAGTACGATCCGTTGGAACTCGCGATACCGAGATAGCGGCAGACTGCGGGCCATTGTTACCGTTCGGTCCACCTGGCTGTCCGTAGGCTTGAATCACCATTATGCGAGCACGAAATTTGGCGGTCTGCTGTGCGCTTCCCTGAGGAGCTTCCACGGAGTCGAGCTCCGCTCGTTCGAAAATCGGCTCCTTACCAAGCTGGTTGATATAGGCGTACAGGTCGCTCGTGTTGAGCGTCTCACCAGCGAGCGAGATGACCCATTGCCTGGACCGGGTCTCCTTCCGCAGCGTTTCCAGATCACGACCCGCGGCCGGCAGCGCCGACTCTGCCTCCGCCTTGTCCGTCGTCGATGACGCATTAGGACGCCGAGCGGGCCTCTGAGATTCCTCGTCTACCGACCTCGCCTGCATTGTCAGTTCTGTGAGCGCGATGGTCTCTGGCAATGATCGTGTGGCCGCCGCCAATATTTGCGTAGCCGGCCACGGATGGCGCAAGAATGTGTGTAATTCAGCTTTGGCATTTGCCGCGACCAATTCGGCTTCGAGTCGCCTGAGCCGCAACTCGTCGATCTTGGCCTTGTTGTAGCGAACGCGCAACTTCGATGCCTGTTCGTAGACATCACTGCGAATCTGGTACTGGTACAAAGACAAGGCGGGAAAGATTGCCGCAAAAAACGCCATCACGATGAAACGCCACCGGTGGACCGTGCGCTTGCTATCCTGCTCGCGGTAATGCGCAGGCAGAAAGTCAATATCGCGAGCAACGCTGATGTTTGGTTGTTGTGACATGGCTTCAAATCGGCAAGGGAACGCTTGCCCTAATCGACAACCCTCAGGGACAATCCGGTTGCAACATCCCACTGGGTTTCGCGGCCGGTTTCGATATCGGTTTTGTAACCTCGCAGCGGCTTGGCCATTTGACAGGGGATATCATGATGACTCGTTAGCTGCTCGACGAGGTAATCCGTAGCCTCGATCCCTCCCAAGACGGTCCGCGAGAGCGGAGCACCGCGGAACGTCACGCTGTGGTAGCGAATACAGAGCGCTAGTTCATTAGCCAGTCGATCGATAACTGGTCGTATCGCCTGAGCAACTCCCTTGGCAACATCCGCGTCCTTCTCACTGGCACGCCGATCTCCGTTGTGACGCCGCAGTAGCGACGCACCGTTTAGGTCCATGCTGAGATGCCGTGCAACCGCCTCATCGAGATGCTGCCCACCGATATCCAGGTACTTAATGAACAGGATCTCTGGCCCGGATGCGATGATGACCGCGGTCGTGGTCGCCCCCATATGAACGAACATGGCGCGTTGCTTGTGATCGTCATCCCGCCGAAATTGAGCTGCGTGACAGCGCATGAGAGCCAGCGGCTCGACGTCGACCGCGACCGGACTAAGCCCAGCCGTGGAAACCACGTCCAATAGGTTCTGCAACACCGGGCGGTGGCAGGCCAGCATGATCACCTCACGTCGAATCGCTCCGCCGTGACGAATGTCTGCCGCTTCAATGAAGCGAACTTCGGTTTCGGCAATGTCGTAGGGCACACGTGCGGCGGCTTCCTGCTGAACAACCGAAGAAATGTCCTCGTCTTGCACCTTGGGAACGCGAATATTCTGCACGAACAGCTCACGCGCACCGAGGCAGAGCACGGCGTCGCGTCCTCGGAAGTCGCGACATGCCAAGGCCTGCTGGAGCGCGTCCACCGTGGCTGCCTTACGAACCTCTGGATCGTCGCTTGCCGCTTCCTCTGGCAAATCCCAGCGAACCGCATCCACGATGCGCGTATGATCTCCGCCAAGCTGCATCAGCTTGATCGTGCGGCTGCCTAAATCGATGCCGATCGGGCTACATTTCTTTCTCGCCAGGCGAATCATCTGTTCTTCGCGTTTCCTTGATTAGCTGCTTGGAGCGGCGGGAATGGCATCGCCGTTCCAGTCGCCAGTTGTGTTGGACGCCGCTGCGCGGGTAACGAGACCAGTAACGGGATTAATCGTGAGTGTGACGTAGCGACGGGCATCGCCGCCACCAGCTCCAACGATTAGCACGGTCTGCTCCGAGCGTGACGTGGCTCCGAGTGAATCAAACTCGACCGTATTGACCGCCGTTTGAGACGCGCCGTCCGCGTACATCGCCACAAACGTCGCAGCGGTCGCGATACCCGGAATCGAATCGAGCTGCGTGATCTTCTTATCCGACGGATCGCTCGACAATCGGTACGGACCGGTGGGAAGCGTATCGAGCGAGGTGTTGGAACCGGTATGCTCAAGAATGAGTTGGCCAGCGTCGGCGTCGACAGTCAATTGATAGGTGCTATTGTTGACCAGCGCTAAGTTCCGCGCGTACTCCAGATCCGATACCAGTGCACGACCAGTCGCCTCGACCTGTTGATCAAGGCTCGCGTTAACCTGCGGCAAGAGCATCGCCACGGCCACGCTTAGAAAAACGATCACGATCATCACTTCGACGATCGTGAATGCGGCGGCGGGTCGTTGCGAGGTGTGCATAATGCGTGCTTGCAGAAGACACCCGCCACCTGCAACCAGCCCCACACATCGAGGCAACGCAACAGCCGGCAAGGCCTACTTCTGCTTCTTGGAATCGACGGTGACCTTCAGTTTCCCGCTCTTGAGGAGACGGTTCTGTTCGGCCAAGAGGCGATTTGTTTCCTTCAGTTGATCAATGATTTCCTGCCGTTGCGCAATGGCGTTGGCAAACTGCCCGGGAGCCGACCTAGGGGCGGCGTAGCCCGTACCGTAAAAACTTAGCACGCATAAGAATACGACGTTTACGGCGACCAGCGCGGACGCGAGGCGAATTCGACGAAACATGGCTTTCTCCCGGCGAGTTCTAAGGACTATCGGTCCAGTCGATCAGTTCCCAACGAAGACCCCCGTCGTCGGGATGAGGCACAAAAACCGGTTTGGACCAATCGTGCCAGTGGTAGGAGACAGGCGACGAGTTGGCCTCGATAGTCAGATTCGGTGAAAATGAGGCCGCCATCGACCCCAACATGGACTTCAGCATCTCTGGAAAGTAACTGAAATCGGGGTCGGCAACATAGACGAATACCGACCATGTCCCCATCAAATTGAGGTTGTAATCGAGCGGTGTAAAGAACTGAGCCCGAAACATTGCCAACAAGTCCTGCCAGATGGCCGAACCAAGGAACGCAAACCGGGCATGCCCACCCGCAATAAACTCGCTTGCAACAACGCTACCGGCGATCTCTGTCAGACCTGAATCGGAATCGGTTTCTCGCTGAAATAGATCGGCCGCCCAGACCATGCCGCCAATCGTCATCGTCGATTCGGCTTGAATGACAACATCGTCCTCGCCGATGATTACTGGCAATTGAATCGGATCGGTCGTTCCGTGGAGCGGTGGAAGTTCGACAGGCTTGAACACGTTGCCGGATCCAGAGAGAAACGCGTCGCCGTCGGCACCGTTGTCCGCCTCAACGATGACCGTCCCTTCGAGCGCGAAATTGCCCGTGAAATAAGCATTGCCAGCTACGCGGAAAACTCCAAGCGGATTCGTTTTCGGATCCGCCGACTTAGACGCCGCAGAGTTGTAGGTAGACAATGCTTCAACGGTGTACTGGGGACCGCCGGTGTAGAGCTGATAGGTCGTCACCTTGCCGGGGTGGGTCGAAGGAGCTGAATGCGTCGGCGCAATGTTGGTCGTCGAGGCTCCGAGATTCTCCTGCAAGAAATTCAATGAATCTCGGTCAGCACTGCTGTAAGGCAGACTCACCGGCCCGGTAAACGGCCGCTCATCATCGGAGCCGCCCTCCTGCATCGCATTCAGGTCACGCAAGTACTGACCTCGCGAACCGCCCGGGGGATCATCGCCTATGAATACAGAGGCATACGGGTTCTGTAGGATCATTCCGGCCGAAGCGGCCCAGGCGACGCTAGAGCCGTCGACGTAGAGTCGCAAACCGGAGCTTTGCTCAAAGACGAGTGCCACAAAGTACCACTGACCAGGCACCAAATTCCCACTCCAGGCGGTGGCGGTAAGCAACCCGAAGCTCGTGCGGACTCGCCCGGTAAGTCGCGTTTCCCCCAAAACGTTGGTCGTCCCGAGATACCAGTAGTGATCGCTATCCGCTTGCGTTAGTGCCTTGGAGATAATCCGTGTGTCGTCTGTGCCGAAGGTATCCGCCTTGACCCAGGCGAAAATCGTCATCTTGTCGCCCGAGGTTATGTCGATTTGACCGACATCAATGTAGTCGTCGGTTCCGTCGAAGCTGGCAGCGGTCGTCGAGTCGGTTCCGGTCACGCCCGGATCGGCTTCCACATACTCTCCATGGTGGCTGCCGATCGCGTCTACGGCGACGGTGCTGCCGGCGGCCTCATTCAATCGCCACCAAGCGATGGGACTCTTATCCATATACGCGTCGGTGATACTGGCGTACGATCCCGATCCTTGGCTCGCCTGGTAAACATCCCGCACAGCATTCGCATCGTACTCGTCTTCGTAGATCGCAACCTCGTCAATCGTGCCATCGAATGGTTTGGCATCGAACGGTCCGCTCGTGGCGAGCTTCAATGCCCCGGCCAAATACGCTGGCCCGTTGATATGACAGGGCAGCTCGATGTCGACATCGCTATCTCCCCATTGGTAGAGCACATGCTGCTGAACCGTGTCCCAGCCGCTTGGGGCATCAGCCAACTTCCGCGGCACCAGCTCAACAACGGCTTGAATCTGATGGGTCGCCACAACGGTTGGATTCGCCGGGTCAGTCGCGCTGCCGGTCGAAAGCAATGTAACGCGCCAAGGATAATCGTCGTAATCCGCGTCGCTCTCACTGAGAGACGGATCCCCGGCGGTAAACGTCACCGAGTACTTCTCACTGGAGCTCACACTACCGGCCAGCGTTGTTCCAACGCCCGCCCAGGTTGACTCGTTCATATTGCGGAGTGCCAGACTCATTCCGGCCATCGCAGCCTGTCGCGCGTCCACCGACCGATTGCTGTTCTCGCCAACGACGAGCTGAGTCGCTTGGCTGCGCAGCATCGCGTACGCTAGGCCGAGCGTAAAGGTGATCGTCATTAACACCATGACAAGTGCCGCACCGCGCCGCCTGATTGTTTTTTCACGTGCAAAAATCATGGCTTCAACTCGTAGTACTTGGCCGCGGAACCGAAGAAGGGAATAACCGTACTGTCACCGGCGTTTGCCGTTGCAGTTGCCGTCAGCTGAAAATCAAAAACAACTCGCGATTGCCGCAACCCCGATTGCGAACTGTAGATACCTTGCACCCAAGGCAGATCCTCGAAGTCCGTGCTGCCCCCGGTATAGCTAGCCCACTGGGCAATGCTCGGGTGATGTGCTGCGCTGAACTGGATCCCCCCGCGATCGGAGCCTGATATTTTCTCGGATTTCAACTTGTCTGTCAGCTCAACCTCGACCATGCCGGCATCCGCACGCATAGAAGCCAGCAGACTCGTCCAGGCCGCGGTATCGGTCGCCACTGGTACGGTACTCGTGTCGCCTGGCACCGTTATCTCGACAAGCCGCGTCGGGGTGTTGGCGTCGTACGTGATCACCACCAGTTCCTCGACGAGTGGCAACCCTTCGGGGTTGGCCGGCGTTCCACTGGGCCGCCAGATGGCAAGTGCGTCATAAAAATCCCAGCTCGCCGCCGAGCCTTTAACGACGACAAACGCCGGAAACTCGCTGCTCGCGTGAGATTCCTCAACGGCGCTGCGAATTCGGTGGATCGCCACGCGCGCGTGCTGCACCGCGTCGCCTGTCCCCTCTACGTAGTCGTTGCTGCTATGGGCTGCTGTTGAGAGCGTGGCCAAGGCGACACCAATCATGGCGACGATGCCCACCGAAATGACCATCTCGATCACGGTGAAGCCAGCACGACGGGCGCGCAAACGTCCTCCCCCGCGACGCAATGCCGCAGCGAAACGTCTTCGACGGCGCAAAAAGCAGGTTGATTTAAAGGGTAGGCACATAGGCATAAACTCGGCGAAGCGTAACGAGCGATCGGGTTGAACCATCCGGCAGAGGTTCAAGAATCGTCACTTCGACCGCGCGAAGATTGCTGGTAACTCCGTCTGCCAATCGAACCGTGGGATCGCTCTCGTCGACGTAATACACGTCAATCGTCTGCGTCCAGGAATCGATATACCCGGAGGGGATCATGAATTTCGAATGTCGTGCCGAACCAGTGGGATCGCCTTGACCGATGGTGAGTCCCCGCTCGTCCTGGGGCGGACTTGCCGAGAATCCGTCGAAGTCGTCCGTATCGTCGAATAACTCTCGCCCATTGCCAGCAGCCTCGGCCACGGTCGGACCGAATGGCCATTCGTAGGCGCCCGCTCCCTCTTCCGCGTATCGAGTCGCCATCACTTCATCCATGATCTGCTCGGCCAGACCGGTCGCTAACATCTTGTCGAGCGTGTAGCGGGTCGTCTCGACGGAACTGCCCATGGAGGACATCAATGCCGTTCCAGCCACCGTCACAAGCGTGATCGCAATCAACGATTCCGACAGCGTAAAACCGCGGCGACGTCGCTGTTCGCGACGCGATTCAGCTGGGCGATGACGACATTTCTTGAAAGACCGAAGAAGCGACATGGGTAGCAGTTTCATGTTTCTTGCCAATGGGCGTCGGTCGAATCCAGTGGCGACCGACAACTCGGATCGCTACATGCCTGGCCCCGACAACGGAAGCAGGCAGACCGCAAAGAAACTCTACTTTGGCCGCTTGGGGAGTCAAAAGAATCGCCGCTCCAGTCACGAGAACGATAGCGCAGAGCCTTGCGCAACCCAATGGCTAACTAGCGGCGGCACCAAATGATGCCTTTATGCAACATCGGCAGTCTCTTTGTGGCGAAAAGGCAACGCCAAAACGAGAACTATGCCCTGCAACCCGCCGCCTACTCGGACCAATCGAGGGCGACGTCCAGAGATCGAGCGGCGTGCGTCAGCCCACCCACGCTAATACGGTCGACTCCGGTCGCCGCAATGTCTCCAATCGTCTTCAGGTTTACGCCACCGGAGGCCTCGAGCTGCACCTCGGCTGCGTTGGCATCTCGCAGAGCAACCGCTTCGCGCAGTTCGTCGAGTGACATATTGTCCAAGAGCACGATATCGGGCCGTTCAGGAAGAACCTCACGCAACTGCTTGAGCGTATCGACTTCAATCTCCAAAGGCAGCGATTCGCTCGAACCTGCACCTTGCCGACCCGACAAGTTGGCCACGAACTGCCGCGCGTCGCGGACCGCCTCGCCCGGCGTGCGAGACTTATCCTTCTCGCCATAAGACGCCAGGTGATTGTCCTTAATCAAAACGGCATCGAACAATCCCGTTCGGTGATTGCGTCCACCGCCGCATTGCACCGCATACTTCTCTAGCCGCCGCCAGCCGGGCGTCGTCTTGCGAGTATCGTATACGCGGGCCTTGTGCGCCCCAGCCGCCTGCACGTACTCGGCGGCTGACGTAGCAATGCCTGAAAGTCGGCCTACAAGATTCAACATCACACGTTCGCAGGTCAACAGATCGCGAGCCGAACCGTGGAGCGTGGCCAATCGTGTGCCGGCGACGATCTGCGTACCATCCTCCAGGTGCCGGGTCACATTGAGCCGAGAATTCGTCTCCGCCACAAACAGCTCGACCCCGGGCAAACCCGCGACAACACCTGCTTCACGAGCCACGATATCGGCAGCCCCCTCGGCATCCTGGGAAACCAAGGCGATCGTCGTCCAATCGTGGCCGCGATCGAGATCCTCACGGACCGCCAGTCGCAAAATCTGACGACAATCGTCGATTAGCTGCTCGTCCCAGGTAACTTGCTGAAAGTCTTGACTCACGCTGCTTGGCTCACACTCTCTATGGACTGCACGCGGATTCAGTAGAGACGCTCTCTACCTCGACTCATAATATATTATCTGGCCCGAGCGAGTTAGATGACACACCTTCCGAGGACAATCCGGGCTTCCCTCACAGATCTCGAAACAGCGACGACGAACGAGAAACACAGCATCGCAATCAACCAGGCCGCCCAAACGTGCGATCGAAACCCGACAACAAATCGAACCCTCAAACTGGCGGCCCGCTGCGGCAGACGGACCAGGTGGTGGTCGCGATCTGTGTGCTTGTCGGCTTACTTGCATTGGCCGGCTATTGGATCCATCGTAGTACGACCGACTCGCGGCTCATCGACATCGATCAGGCGGAACCGCTGCAGGCTCAATTCCAACTCGACATCAACTCCGCCGACTGGCCGGAATTCGCACAGCTGCCCGGCATCGGCGAGGTGCTCGCCCGCCGCATCGTCGAAGAACGCCAGCGGCAGGGGATCTTCCTTGATCACGACGACCTGCGCGAGCGAGTTCGCGGCATCGGGCCAACGTCGATCGAGCGAATTCGGCCGTTTCTGCTCCCGCTGCCGGATGCGTCGAATGTGGCTGGCGACCAAGACAATCGTCCCGGTTCCTATCGCGGCAGTTAGGCGTTCGCCAAGGCATTGGTGCTCGAAACGCCTGCACATCCGCAACTTTTTGCGCTCGACTTGAACCGCGCGTCGGGGATATGCAAAGATGCAGGTTTGTCAGTTCGCCAATTAGGGCGGCCGGGACGGCCCATAATCCTGGCGATTACCTGGCGAGCGTCTGACGCACCTGGTCAACTTCGCTTTCTCCCACCAACGACGAGTACTGCCGCTGTGGATTTCCAACTCGTTAGTCCGTTCAAACCTGCCGGTGATCAACCTCAGGCGATCAAGGAACTCACCAAGGCAGTGCGAGACGGGCGACAGAACCAGGTCTTGATGGGCGTGACCGGCTCCGGCAAGACGTTCACCATGGCCAACGTCATTGCCGAAACGCAAAAGCCGGCCCTTATCCTGTCTCACAACAAGACATTGGCCGCCCAGCTCTACAGCGAGTTCAAGGAATTCTTCCCGCACAATGCGGTCGAGTATTTCGTCAGCTACTACGACTACTACCAACCAGAAGCGTACATTCCACAGCGGGACATCTACATCGAGAAAGACGCCTCGATCAATCCGCAGATCGATCGCCTGCGGCTCGCCTCGACAAGCTCTCTGGTCAGCCGCCGCGACGTGATCGTGGTAGCCAGCGTTTCTTGTATCTACGGCCTCGGTTCCCCAGACGACTACAAGGAGATGATGGTCCACCTCACCCAAGGCGACGTTGTCGACCGAGACGAGGTGCTCTCCAAATTCGTCGACATCCAATACGAACGCAACGACATCGAGTCGAAGCCGGGCAAGTTCCGCGTTCGTGGCGACTGCGTCGAGCTGTGGCCGTCCTACGAAGAATTCGCCTATCGGATCGAGTTCTGGGGAGACGACATTGAGCAACTCGCCCTGATCAATCCCATCAGCGGCGAAGTCATCTCCACCGAACAAGAACTGTCCATCTACCCGGCCAAACACTTCGTACTGCCAGAAGAACGCGTCAAAGGGGCCGTCTCCGCCATCAAGGAAGAACTGGCCGAACGGCTGGAACAGCTCCGAGGACAAGGCAAGCTACTGGAGGCGCAAAGACTCAACGCCCGCACTCGCTTCGACATCGAGATGATGCTCGAGGTCGGCTACTGCCCCGGCATCGAGAATTACAGCCGCCCGTTAAGTGGCCGCCCGCCGGGAAGTTCCCCCGACACACTCTACAACTTCTTCCCAGACGACTACCTGCTGTTTGTTGATGAGTCGCATGCGACCATCCCGCAAGTTCGCGCGATGTACGCGGGCGACCAGAGCCGCAAGACAACGCTCGTGGAACATGGCTTCCGCTTGCCCAGTGCGCTCGACAACCGGCCCCTAAAATTCGAGGAGTGGGAACAGCGAGCGGGCCAAACCATCATGGTCTCTGCGACACCCGGCGATTACGAACTGGACAAGACCGGTGGCGAATTCGTCGAGCAGGTCGTCCGGCCGACCGGGCTGCTCGATCCGGAAATCACCATTTCTCCGGCCCGCGGTCAGGTTCCGCACCTACTAGAACAGATCAAGGAACGGGCAGCCGTTGGCGAGCGAATCCTTGTCACCACCCTAACGAAGCGGCTTGCTGAAGACCTCTCGGCCTATCTGAAAGAGCAGGGCGTCAACTGTAAGTGGCTGCACAGTGAATTGGACGCCTTTGAACGGGTTGAACTGCTGCGGGACCTTCGCGAAGGCCACTTCGACGCACTCGTCGGCGTAAACCTATTGCGAGAGGGACTCGACCTGCCGGAAGTCTCCTTGGTCGCCATCATGGACGCCGACAAGGAAGGCTTCCTGCGAAGCGAAACGTCGCTCATGCAGACGATTGGCCGCGCCGCCCGTAACGTGAACGCCAAGGTCATCCTTTACGCCGACAAGGTCACCGACTCGATGCAGCGAGCGATGGACGAAACGGCTCGACGTCGCAGCCTGCAAGAGGCATACAACAAAGAGCACAACATCACGCCGGAGACGATTCGCAAGGAAGTCCGCGCGGGAATCGAAACGGCCGCCGAGGCTCATGCCAAGGCCAACGCCGCCGTGGGCCGAACCGATGAAACAAAATACGTGACGGAAGAATTCATTTCGGAACTAGAAACGGAAATGATGGAGGCGGCCGATGCACTCGACTTTGAACGGGCGGCGGCCCTTCGAGACCGCATCGTGCAGATGCAGGACGCCATCGGACAGCCTGTCGATGAAGTGGAGGTCGACTCGTCAGCGCGGCCTCAACGTGGCAAGCGTCGCAAGGGAAAGAAGGGCGGAAAGGTCCCCAGGCCAAGACGCGCTTAGATACACGGCCTCGGCCCCGCCAAACACAGATCCTCCGCCAAACACCGCTCCACTGTACGACGATTCCCGAGCCGCGAGAGCGCAAGAAAAAGCGGGAGTGCCCGATCGCGTCAGACACTCCCGCTAGATCCTAAATCGCATTGCCACCCTGTCGGGCGACCTCTACAGAAGAGGCAGCGATTCCATTTTGTCGGCGGCTTATTCGCCGTCTTTGGGGGCATCGCCGTCTTTCGCGGCGTCCCCGTCTTTGGCCGCATCACCGTCGGCTGCTGCGTCGCCGCCTTTCTCTGCGGGAGCTTTCTTCTCGCCACCGCCGTCGGTCTTGGCTTCGCCACCGCCACAGCCAACATTGAACGTCGTGAGACTGAGCAACATCAAGAATATTCCGAACTTCTTCATCAAATAGCCCTCCTGAAATATTGATAAACGCACGAAAATGACTTGCTTTATCTGCCGGACCACCCGGCGAATAGCGAAAGAGCGTCGACGTCAGCACCTGGTGTCAACTTCTTAGCCATTCGACGCAACAGCCATGTTATTCGCAACAAACTGCGAAAAAGCCTCTTCATCTATGAGGCCTAAGCCGTCGTACGACTCCCACCGTGAGGTGCCAATCGATTCGTGCGCCCGCCGCGTTGCCTTTCGCGAATCTTCATAATAGCGATGCACATATGGCCGTGCCAGGACACATTTCGCAATAAATGGACCAAAACACACCCCATTTCAAACCGAAAAACCAGATCATTCTTACCCATCCGCATTTCTTGCCGGGCCGGCTGGGTGAGCTGCGAAATCTATTCGTTCCCGCTGCAAAACGAATCTGAAACTCCCTAATCCCGTACAGCAAAACTGGCCGAATCGAGGTAGGGGACCTGCCGTTCGGCCTCGTAATAGGCACGTATCACAGGCATGCCCTTGAATCTACTCGGTGTTGCCAATTCGGTCTTCCAATCCATGTGCCCCGCGAGCGTCCCATGAAACTCCTAGCCACCTCCGGATTTGCATTGCTGTTGCTGCTGACCGCGAACGTCGCAAAGGCCGAGCCGCCCAAGGCCGCTGCCAAGGAATCGAGCGACTCCCTGACTCATCACCTCTGGCAGCAGGATCTCCAGGCCACTCCAGAGATGTGGTTCTACCTTCAAGAAAAAATGCGCCGCGAAGACCCCCAATCGATCTTGCGCCGCAACGCGGAGTTTCGTGCGCACCAGCGCCGCCAACGTATCGCCGCCAAGAAGGCGATGGGCATCTCTTCTTCACGACCAAGCGTTTACGGGACGATCTTCGGGGGCCACTATCCCCGAACCTATCCTTACTGGTCGGACCAATACGCTCGTATCTGGTTTGAATCGGAAGCACCGCGACAAACGGAATCGGTTCGACGCTAGGCGGCCAATATACGTTCGGACAAGAAGGCGGCCGCCGCTTTAGTCAAAGGGGCGCGATACGTCGTTAGCTAAGCAAGTTCGTTGCGCACCGCCCAGATGGCGGCCTGAGTGCGGTCGACGACACCGACCTTGCGCAAGATATGCTGGACGTGCTCTTTGACCGTTTCGTAACTGATATCGAGCGCGTCACCGATTTCTTTGTTGCTAAGTCCTCGAGCGATTCTGAAAAGGACCTCGCTCTCTCTTTGAGTAAGTGGCACCGCGATATGGCCGTCGACCAACGGACTCGCAAGCGATCCGGACACGCGTCTCAACTCTTCACGAGTCCAAATACTACCATGCTTCACGGTCGTCTCCAGCGACGTAATCAATCGCTGAGGATTGACGGTTTTCTGCAGAAACCCAGCTGCGCCCAAGGCCACGCATCGAGCGGCGATCCTGGGATTGTCATGGTTTGAAAACATGAGAACGGGAAGATTGGGGTACTCTCCGCGGAGTCGGCCCAGAGCGGTGATGCCGTCGATGTCGGGCATCACCACATCCAGTAGCACGACGTCGACGTCAAGCTCACCAGCCAGCGCAATGGCTTCTCCGCCGGTGGCTACCGAAGCCACGACTTCAAAGTCAGCGCCATTCAGAATTTCCTCAACGCCGGCGCGAACAATCTCGTGATCGTCCGCGACGAGAACTTTCGTCGCCATCCACTACTCCAGCCTGATCGCCTTGAAGTCATTCAAGGCCGAGGACTATCGGCTCGCCGAATACGTCGAGCCGTACCGTCGTTGTCAAAGAAGGCCGCTCTCTGCCAACGACAGCCCTCACACATAGTTGTCGCTCGTTCGACATCATCCAGTCCGCTGGACTTGCCGAATTAACCGTTCATGGCCCAGACACATTCTTGCGTGACTGGATCAAACACATTGCAAAAGGTCTCGTCACGGTGCACCAACAGCACCAATGCACACCATTGGTGCGCGACGAGATCCTATGCTTAACGGTCGCCACGACCCCGTGTGCTCTCAAGCCACCGAGTCATCCCTGCGCCATCAGATTCCCGCAAAGCCGCGAGGTCCGATTTTCATCAGCGCTGAAGCTCCGTTTATCCCAAGCCTCGGATACAGAGACTCCGCCGGGACACGATTCGCAAACTCTTAAGTGTCGCAAAAATCGGTCGCAGCAAAATACCAACTTACAGGGGGGCCCCGTGCGCACCTCCGTGCGAAACCGCACGGTCGTGATAGGCTCACGGCAATGGTCGGCAAACGAGAAACAAGCCACGGATGATGGCCCCTTCTTCTCTTCTCTCGTGCCGCCCGCGCCACGCTGTCCCCAAGACCTAGGCCTGGACAGTACACGGACCCCTCACTGGTGTACCACCCTACGCAAGAGGCGGAGCCGCCCCCTGCCCAAGAGGGGATATCGCGATCCTAGCCCTCGGAATTCCTCCCTAGCCTGGAGAATCGTTGGCAAACACCTACAATTCGGCCCGTTCGGCAACTGCCCGCCAGTTCACCTCTGGGGCCGCCTTTGCTTCCGCCTCTCGTGCCTCGGGGCGCGCACACGCCGAAAAGTGACGATTTCCCGCGATTAAGCGGCATGAAATGCCGATTAGAGCTGGTCGTCAGTCTCTGGCGGCTGTGGTAATATGTTGGGCTACTGATTCGAACCAATCGCGGCAGCGGTGCCGTTTTCGCGACTCAACAGCCGGTCCGTGTCCCCAAAACACGCTGAATCAAGCACCTACCCACGTGCAAGCACGTGTTCCGTTTAAACACACGCTCAGAGGAATGAATTTATGGCCACCGCCTCTCCCGTCGCCAAGGATAACGTCTCCGAGATACTCGCCAGTGCCATGGAGGCGGGCGACGGTCTCCTGCGGCTGACTCCCACCTGGGTTCCGCGCAGCTTCCTGCACCCCGGAAAGCGGCTCAAGTTAGCCCCCGGCGACTATTACGCGTTTGGCGCCCATCGTGGCGGTATCGATGAGCGCTGGTTTGCCAGCACGACAGACGCCGCTAACGAAGGCCGCGTCGAAGACGAGGGGCTCAGCTACATCACCTTCGGCGGACAACGTTTCCTTCTGAGGGACGCGGTCGAAGAAGCCGGCGCCCAGCTGATCGGCAGTGCCATCTTCGAGAAATACAACCGCTGGCCCGTCTACTCGAAGTTCTTCGATAACATGGGCCCGATCCCGCATCACATGCACCAGGGATTCGAGGACGCGAAGCTCGTCGACCAAGAGGGCAAACCGGAGTCGTATTACTTCCCTCCGCAGTACAACAACTGCGACAACAACTTCCCCTACACATTCATGGGACTGGAGCCTGGCACCACCAAGGACGATCTGCGCAAGTGCCTGGAGAATTGGCACAAGGGCGACAACGGCCTGCTCGATCTCTCCAAGGCTTATCGCCTTAAGCGAGGCACTGGCTGGCTCATCCCGCCGGGCGTTCTACATGCCCCCGGTTCTCTGCTCACATATGAACCTCAATGGGGCAGCGATGTCTTCGCCATGTTCCAGTCGTTGGTCGAAGGTCGCGAAGTTCCTTGGTCGCTATTGGTGAAGGATATGCCGGAAGACAAGCACCAGGACATCGACTTCATCATCGGTCAACTTGACTGGGAGAAGAACGTCGATCCAAACTTCAAAGACAACAACTACCTGGAACCGATTGTTGATCCGGACAACTCGGGCGACGGCTATACCGATCGATGGATCGACTATGGCACGGTCAACGGCGAACAACTCTTCTCCGCGAAAGAACTGACGCTCGAACCAGGCGCGAAGTGCGTACTTAAAGACCCCGGTGCCAGTGGCTGGATTACAACCCAAGGCAGCGGTCGCATCGGCAAGCTGAATCTCCAGACCCCGGCGATGATTCACTTCGGCGAAGAGACCGAAGACGAAGTCTTCATTACCGCCGAGGCCGCTTCTGCTGGCGTCGAGATCGAGAATACCGGTAGCGAACCGCTCGTCTCCCTGCGATACTTCGGCCCCGACGTGCATAGCAACATGCCGGAAGTGGGCGACTACCGCAAATAGGCACTCGCCCCCGGCGAGACCATATCTACAGCACAGGCCAAGGCGAGGCGGCAGGAAAGTTCCTGCCGCTGCCCGCCTTTGGCCCCCATTTCGCGCAAGCAAACGCCTATTAGAAGGCGGTTTCTCCGCCCCACTGGCGGTGCGACCTGCGCGTTTCTCGCCTATAATAATAGGCCCGTGGTAGCACGGCCCCTTGCTGCAAGCACCGTGAACCACGACCCACCGTTCGATCGACGCCTTCGATCGAACCAGAACCTCACCAACCGACACCTGCCGCACGAGAATCCCATGCCGCTTCTGTTGCGTTCGCTTCGTACCCGTTTGCTCACGTCTTCTCGCCACCGTATCGCGGCCAGCCTGACCTGCCTGCTGCTGGTGATGCTGCTGGCTACCTCGCGAACCGCAAACGCCGCGGAGTATCTCACGCTCCAGCCGGGCGACCACATCTGCATCATTGGCAACGCCCAGGCCGAACGCCTGCAGCACTTCGGCTACTTTGAAATGCTGCTGCACGTGGCCCACCCCAAGCACAACCTGGTCGTGCGTAATCTGGGTTGGTCGGCCGATGAGCTAAAGCTGAAACCGCGCAGCAAGAATTTCGGCAGCCAAGACGACTACCTGCACCGGGAGAAGGCAGATGTCATCATCGCCTTCTTCGGGTTCAATGAGTCTTTCGCCGGCCCGCAGGGCGTGCAGAAGTTCAAGCAGGATCTGACGGAGTTCATCCGCCACGCCAAGAGCCAGAAGTACAACGGCAAGTCGGCCCCGCGTGTTGCCCTAGCCTCGCCCATCGCGCACGAGAACCTCCACAATCCGCACCTGCCGGACGGTTCCGCGACGAACGCCAACCTGGTCATCTACACCAAGGCGATGGCGGAAGTGGCTGCGGCCGAGGGCGTGCCCTTTGCCGACATCCTTGAGTCGAGCCGCCGGCTGATGGTCAATTCGGTCGCCCAGGGCTCCCCGCTCACCATCAACGGCGTGCACCTGAACGACACCGGCTCCGCCCTGCAGGCCCCGCTCTTGATGCGTGGTCTCTTCGGCCCCGATCACGAATACGCGGTCACCGACTTCGACCACGAGCTGAAGACCGCCGTCAACGACAAGAACCTCCATTTCTGGCACCACTATCGGGCCGTCAATGGCTTCTACATCTATGGCGGGCGTTCCAAGCTGTGGGACAACGACAAGGTCATGGAGACCGAACGCCGCAAGATTAACGACATGGTCAAGCTTCGCGACCGCGTCGTTTGGGATCTGGCTCAGTGGAAGAAGCCCGAGCCGATCGACGACAGTAAGACCACGAAGCTGATGGAGGTCGAATCCAACTACAAACGACCGATCACCTACCTCAAGCCGGAAGAGTCGATCAAGAAATTCCACGTTCCCGAAGGTTTCGAGGTCAACCTGTTCGCCTCAGAACAGGAGTTCCCGGAACTAAAGAATCCGGTTCAGATGACCTTCGATAAACGTGGTCGCCTGTGGGTCTGCACGATGCCATCCTACCCGCAGTACCAACCGCCTGGCACGGCCAACGACATGCTGCTCATCTTCGAGGACACCGACGGCGACGGCCGGGCCGACAAGCGAACCGTGTTCGCCGACAAGCTGCACGTCCCGACCGGCTTCGAGCTCGGGCACGGCGGAGTCTACATTGCCCAGCAGCCGAACCTGATGTTCCTCAAGGACAACAACGGTGACGACGTGGCCGATGAGCGCAAGGTCGTCCTACACGGTTTCGACTCCGGCGACTCCCATCACTCGATTGGTGCTTTCACCTGGGGCCCGGGCGGCGCCCTCTACTTCCAAGAGGGCGTCTTCCACCACACTCAGGTTGAAACGCCCTACGGCCCGGTCCGCGTCAAGGATGCCGGCGTCTTCCGCTACGAGCCGAAGTCCGAAAAGCTCGATATTTTTGTCTCGTACCCCTTCGCCAATCCGTGGGGACACATCTTCGACGCCTGGGGGCAGAACTTTGTCGCCGACGCCTCGGGCGGGTCGAACTACTTCGGCACCGCCTTCTCTGGCCACGTGAACTACCCGCAGAAGCATCGCCGCATGCGGGAACTGTTCCGCCGCGAATACCGCCCGACCGCCGGTTGCGAGATCGTTTCGAGCCGCAACTTCCCGGACGAGATGCAGGGCAACTTCTTGCTCAACAACTGCATCGGCTTCCTCGGCATTGCCAATTACCAATTCGTCGACGACGGTTCCGGCTTCGCGGCCAAGCCGGTCGAACAGCTACTGCGTAGCGACGACCCCAACTTCCGCCCGGTCGACCTGGAGTTCGGTCCCGACGGCGCGTTGTACTTCGTCGACTGGTACAACCCGCTGATCGGCCACATGCAGCACTCGCTGCGTGACCCCAAACGCGACCACAGCCACGGCCGCATCTGGCGGCTGCGTTACACCAAGAAGCCGCTGCTGAAGAAACCCACGATCGCCGGCGCCACGGTGCCGGAGCTATTGGAGCTGCTCAAGTCACCGGAAATCCGCACCCGCTACCGGGCTCGTCGTGCCCTTGGCGAGAGAGACGAAAAGGAAGTTGCCGCCGCCTTGGCCACCTGGGTTGAGGGACTCGCCGACGACGACCAGCTCACTCCCGAAGCCGCTGAACACGCCCGGCTCGAAGCCCTCTGGATGTTCCAGTACATCGACATCGTCAACGAGCCCCTGCTCGGTCAGATGCTGCGTTCGAGAGACAGTCGTGCCCGAGCCGCCGCCACACGTGTGCTCTGTTACTGGCGAGATCGCATCGACAGCGCCATCGACCTGTTGAAGGTCCAAGGCCGCGATGAAAACGCCCGCGTCCGCCTGGAAGCGATTCGCGCCGCCAGCTTCTTCAAAGATCCGCGAGCCGCCGACATCGTCGTCGAGTCGCTAACCCATCCGCAAGATTACTACCTGCAATACGCCATTACCGAGACGCTCACCACCATCGGCCACTACGAGCTTGGCCTGGTGCGTCTGCTCAAGAGTGGCCGTCTCGATCCCAAACGCGTCGGTTTCGCGGTCGGGCTGGCCTGCCAGCGAGGTGGCGAGCAGGACCTCGGTTACATCTTTGACCGCGTCGTCACTGAAGGAGGCTTCACCGACGATGTTCGTCTGAATGCTCTCCAAGGTCTCTTAGAAGCGGCCACCATTCGCGGCGTTCGCCCCAAGACAGATCTCACACCAATCGCCGATCTGGTGAAGCGACTACAAGCTTCCAATCGCAAGCCATCGCTGATGACCGCGATCCGCCTCATCGGCGCCCTGAAAATCCAAAAGGCGGAAGCTGACCTGATCCGCCTGGCCCTCGACAAGAACATCTCCAGCGGTCTCCGTCAGGCTGCCCTCGATGTGCTCGTGAAGTTCAATAGTGAGCAGGGCAGGGGAGCCATCGCAAAGCTTGCTGGAAAAGACCGCCCGCAACCGGTTCGCTATGCGGCGGTCGCCACGCTCACCCGTCTCGACATCAATCAGGCCGCTGAAATCGCCAAGACCGTACTGGCCGAGGCGACTTCGAGCGACGATCCGGCTCCGCTGGTGCGAGCCTTCCTGGCCCATCAAGACGGATCCAAAACGCTCGCCGGCGTGCTAAAGACGACCACCATTAACGAGGACGTTGCCAAGCTGGCGCTCCGCTCGATGTATTCGGTCGGTCGTAGCGACGCGGAACTTTCCGACGCCCTGACCGCGGCCGCAAAGATCGAAACCCAGGATGACGAACTCAGCGAAGCTGAAGTCGCCAAGTTGGAAGCGGCCGTTCGCGAGCAGGGTGATCCCGCCCGGGGTGAACTCGTCTTCCGTCGAGCCGATCTAAGCTGCATGAGCTGCCACAGCCTGGGCGGCGTCGGTGGTGGAATCGGCCCCGAGCTGACCGCCGTCGGTTCTAGCTCGCCGGTCAGCTACCTGCTCAACGCCATCCTGACTCCCGACAAGGAGGTCAAAGAAGAGTTCCTCATGGCTCACGTCTACACCGACGATGGCCGCACCCACCAAGGCATCATTCACGAGAAGACCAACGATCGCATCGTCCTCAAGGACGCCACGGGCAAGATGACTACCATCCCCCGCAACGAGATCGACGAGCAGGAAGATGGCGGTTCGCTAATGCCCAAGGGCTTGGTCAAGTTCATGACGCGTCGTGAACTGGTCGACCTGGTTCGCTTCCTCTCCGAGCTCGGACGCGACGGCGACTACAAGATCAACTACACGCCGGTGATTCGCCGCTGGCGTGTACTGGCCAACGTGCCGGCCGAACTGGCGGGCGACGTGCCCAACGTCGAGGTGCTCACTGACAAGGTGCTCGACCTGGACGAAACCGCCTGGCGAGCCGCCTACTCGATGTCGGGCGGATCGCTGCCGCTGGACGAATCGGTCGCCCCGCTGGACCAGAACGTGATCTACCTGCAGTTCGAGCTGAAGATCGATCTGGCCGGCAAGCTCGACTTCTTCGCCGACTCGGCCGAGGGTCTGACCATCTGGAACGGCGATCGCCAGATCGCCTTCGAAGAGGGCACGACCAAGTTCACGACCGGCTTCAAGGAAGGCAAGCGGAAGATCACTATCCGCGTCGACCGCAGCAAGCGCGATGTCGACACCGTTCGCATCGATGTCCGGCGCGTCCCGGGCGAACGAACCCAAGCGGCCCTGATCGGCGGCGTTTAGGGGCCGCGAGAAAAGCAGCGTGTCCTCGGGTGCCACTGGTAACTTGTTACCAGTGTAGATGCCCTAGAGCATGCGGGAACCCAGCGGCGCTTTAGGGTGCCATGCTCACCCTTGGTGAGCATGCTTTCGTCGCTTGTTGAACCTCATGCCCACGTTTACGTGGGCATGGCACCCCTTGGTTCCGTCTGGCACAGCATGACCTACAACTACAACGAGGCCGGTGCGACTTTTTTTGCTATATGGGCGAAAACGGGGTGGGGGTCAAAAAACTCCAAGTCGCTGTCCGTGTGCGAGTTGCGCTCTGCGGCATTTCTGGCACTTTCTGCCGCAAGACTTTGCTGCGGTGGGGCTTAGAGTAAATTCCCCCGATTCGTCGGTGACGCCAAAAAAGTCCGTATTGTCGCGCGGCACTCCGTGACGCCAGCGCGGCCTGCGAGTCAATGAAATACGTTCGCGAAGGTCGAGGCTCCTGCCGAGCCGCCGTTGTTCCGAGAGTAAATGTGCGACAAACATGTAGGTCTGGCTGTGCCTGACGGAACCGAGGGATGAATATAGAACCAAGGGCACCACAACAATCAGGCAACTCTGGTTCCCGCATGCACGGCACGCCCAACGGCAAGCACTGGCAAAGCCAGTGGCACCCAACTAACCCGAAGCGTAAGTGAGGGACACAACCACACAGGCATGCACCATCAATCGAAGGCTCTCGCTTGCGTCACGGAGTGCCGCGCGACTATGGGCCAAACGAATGGCCCGCTCGCTGCAAGCCCCAGACCTCAAACCAATCTAACCAAATTGCCAAAGAACGGACGCACGCATCTCGCGATTATGCACAGGTCGGTGTTCAGAACAAGCAACTTTTTCTTGGCAAGATACAGCAACGGCACATTTGGGCACAAACATCAATTCACCCAGATGCCGCCGCGTCAGCCGCTTCGCCTGAATTCGATGCATATTCGAGCAGAGCGTCACAAAGCCTGTCGAGCGTCACGGACCTTCGCCCCTGAGAAAAAAGAGTTTCGAGCGTTCCTGCGATCAAGAGTTGGCTCTTCTTGTCATGACGAGTGACAAGACCTGTTTCGTCTCGAACTTGCGCCCACGCCTCGCCCCATGCCCCGTCAAAATCCGCCTGTACTGCTTGTCCAACCTCCGTTCGCCACATGACGCCTCTATCATGCCAGACATCCTCACTGGGCAAAGGATCCGGATCTTCAATGTCGCAGAGCTTCAGCAAGCACCCATTATTGCGTCTATTTTCATTCTTATTGCCGTTCTCCTGGGCATCAGCGTCAAATACAACATATGCGGGAATCTCTAGATGTTTCGCAATCGCAACCAACCGACTCATATTTGCTTTCCCCCCGGCGGAAACAAAATGGCAGCCGTATTTCCGAAAGTCCGACCAACGTTCCTGAAGTTGCAACCACGTGGAAATGTAGGCAATATCCTCAACGCCCTCGACAATCACTGCGCATCGGCAGAAAAACAGTTCCTTCTGAGATGGCTGTAAAATTTGTT
>CAYLRE010000017.1:0-33889 GCA_964385715.1 uncultured Planctomycetaceae bacterium | reverse complement strand
CGCATGTCGTGTTGCGCGGTGTTTGAGGGTTATTTGGCAGGTGTTCAATGGTGGTTCGGCGTCTGTTCAGCTTGGGAGGGCGAGGCGCGCGTGCGAGCCGTGGTTGCACAGCGAGTGGACGATCAGTCCTTGTAGGGTGCATGACACGCACGCACCATAAACCACCCATCGCATGATTCACCCAGCTGGGTGCCATGCCCACGTTTACGTGGGCATGTGAATTAAATGGGAGGCCGGCATGCTCACCCAAGGGTGAGCATGGCACCCGCCTTCGTCCCCGTGAAATGGACGCTGCGTGTGCCTGTTTTTGCGATCACCTATTCCGCCGTCAGTGCTTCGCGGATCGGGTCGTGGTGCTTGGAGCGGTAGTAGAATGACTTCGTCTCGCTCTTCTCGCCTAGGCAAAAGCGGAACTCGATGCGGTAACCGCCGCGGGGCCACTCCGGACCCTTGAGGGCCAGGGCGTTGACCACGCCAGAAACCTCTTCGCCAGCGCCGATGATCGTCGGTCCGACCTTGCCGCTCACCGGTTTGAACTCAGGGCTGACGTAGGCCTTGTCTTGGCAAAGGATCAGCACGCTCTCCTGCCAAAGAATCTCGTCGCCGCGGGAAAGTAGCGCCGGTGCGGCGACTGGTTTGTCGGTCGGATTAAAGAGGGTGATGCGATACTCGCCATCGCCGTCGGGGTTTGACCATTTAACTTCTTTCGCCGGCGGGACTATTTCCACACGGAACTCGAGCCCATCGCCGACCGTCAGAGCCGGGCGACCAGTTACGCTACAGACGGCCAGCTTGGCAGCCGCTTTCTTGTCCGCTTCTTTTTCTTGTACGGAGTCCTTTTTGTCGGCCTCTTGATTTTCAGCCGGCTGATACTTGGCCGACTGATACTTAGCCGACTGATACTTAGCCGACCATGCGTCCTTGCCGAGGCTGGCCCACGGCGAGACCGGCTTGGCGTTCTTGACGCTCCAGCCGAGTGGCATTGAGCAGACGGTCATGATCGCCGCCAACGCGTCGGGCGTCGATTCTTCGAGCAGCACCGCCTGCAGCCGATTCTTGTTCCGCTTCACCGCCACAATGCAGGTCTCTCCGATCGGGAACTGTGGCGGCTGATTCTGACGAGCCGAGTGCGCGAGTTCGACTTCCGTGTCCGCCTTGAGCGGGCCTCGCAACACCTTGTCGATTGAGAAGTGCAGTGTGTGACTGTAGATCGGCGGGAGCGAACGGGCGACCGGACCGGGCACCGCCTCAGTTAACTTGCCGACGAACACGATCTCTGCGGCGTTCCACTGTTGTAGGCTGGCCTTCGGTGCGTCGGCTAATGTGGCGGTGGCCAGAGTGAACGTTAACACGAAGAGAAGAGCAGAGCGAAAGAATTGCCTGGTCATCGGTCGGGCTTTCAATGGTTCGGGGATGGGCAATGGTTGGGGGATGGACTCGGTCCCTTAGTTTATGCCGTTGGGCGCCATCGGGCAAAGGTTTGGAGCCTGCTGGCGAATCGTGGCGGACGGAGGATGTTCAACATTTGGCCGAAGGCCTTCGTCACCGTAACCTAGGCCGAGCGAAGCGATGGCCTAGGTATCGAGTCCGTAAATATTGGTTTGGCTGAAAGCCATGTTCACTTCGGCAATAGATTGGGTGAATATGGCCTTCAGCCAATCTAGGAATTTGTCCTGGAGTACAACCCTGGGGCGATGCCCCAGGCTACGGTGTGCTTGGCCTCTGGCCAAACGTTCGCGAGTGGAGGCCCTCGGGCAACGTCATCCCTCTCCTACAACGTCGGGCCAGGTTGCCAGGGGACAAACTCTTCGTCGCCGATACCGTGGACCTCGCTGCGGGTTTGGCGGCCGCTGGCCACGGCGATGATCTGTTCAAAAATCTCGCGACCGACTTCGACAAGCGGGTGGCCGGAAAGAACTTCGCCAGCATTGATGTCCATGTCGTCGCGCATTCGCTCGTACATCGGCGTGTTGGTGGCGACTTTGATTGATGGCGTCGGCTTGCAGCCGAAACAACTGCCGCGGCCGGTGGTGAAGACGACGACGTTCGCCCCGCCAGCGACCATGCCGGTGACACTGACCGGGTCGTAGCCGGGTGTGTCCATGACGACGAGGCCTGACGTGGTGACCGGTTCAGCGTATTGGTAGACCGCCTCCAGCGCCGTGGAGCCTGCCTTGGCGACCGCCCCGAGTGATTTTTCGTAGATCGTGGTCAGACCGCCCTCCTTGTTTCCGGACGAAGGGTTGTTGTCGAGTTCGGCTCCGAAGAAGCCGGTGTACTGCTGCCACCACGCGAGTCGGTCGAGCAGCGTCTGAGCGACTTCCGGCGTGCGGGCGCGCCGGGTCAGTAATTGTTCGGCCCCGAATAGCTCGGGCGTTTCGGCGATGATGGATGTTCCGCCTGCGGCCACGATCATGTCGCTGGCAATGCCGACTGCCGGGTTGGCAGTGATGCCGCTGAAGCCGTCACTGCCGCCGCATTCGTTGCCGACGATCAGCTTGCTCAAGGGCAGCGGTTGCCGCCGCACGTCGTTCGCGCGGGGAAGTAGCTCGGCCAGCTTTTTGATGCCGGCCTCGACGGTTGCTAGGGTACCGCCGCAGTCTTGCATGGAGAGAATCGGTGGGCCGCCGTCAGCCGAAGCAAATCCATCGATTTGCACCAGTCGCTGCTGGTCGACGAGATAGCCCATCGTGCCTTGCTCGCAGCCCAGGCCGACGAGCAAGAAGGCCCCGATATTCGCGTGACGAGCCATGCCGCCGAGAGTCCGATTGAGCACCTCATGAACTTGGCCGCCGAATTGGATGCCGCAACCGGTTCCGTGTGTTAGGGCCAACAGCCCGTCAACGTTTGGGTACTTGGCCAGCTCGCTGCGGTCGAAGCGATCGACAATGTACCGGCTCACCGAAGCGGAGCAGTTGACCGTGGAGATGACCGCCACATAGTTTCGCGTGCCAGCCTTGCCGCCGGGGCGAAGATAACCGTCGAACGTCCGGTCCGTGATCGGCTCAGGTGGATCCGGAATCGCGCTGGCCGGGGCGAAGTCGGCCGCCAACTTGCCGACTGCTAAATTGTGCGAATGGACGTGGTCGCCAAGCGCGATGTTGGTCGTGGCCAGGCCAATCGGTTGTCCGTATTTGATGACTGGTTCGCCTGCGGCAATCTGGCGTAGCGCGATCTTGTGACCTCGTCCTATGGGTGAGGTGATTGTGACGGCTGTTTCGCCGCCGCATTGCCCGCCGGCCGCAGTGACCTGTGCGCCTGCGGGAAGAGGTCGCGTGGCGACCGCAACATTGTCGTCGCCATTTAGCAGGATGGCATCGAACTGGTTGACGTTAGCGGAATCAGGCATGGGCGAGTTGGGTGCTTTCGAGTGAGTGTCGCGGCCGGTTGGGCCGTGGCAAATAGAACCGTGGCAAAGAGGGTAGAGGGAATAAAATGGCAGCCAACCGGCGAAGCAATCGTCAGTTCAGCTTAGCCGAGGAGAGCCTGTCTTCACAGTTTGCCGCTACAACCGGCGTGGCAACCGCCCGTTTTCGGCTATGGCGACCGCAGTTTTTCGCGATACCACGCACGGGGCGTCCTCAAATTGCCGAAAGAACCTATAATAGAGTGATCCAAAGGTAGGCAGCCCATCTCTCGCCGCTCGAAGCGTTTCGCGCGGCATGTTCACGTCATCTGGTTGTGCTGAAATGGCCACGGGAACCACCTCCAACGCCCCGAATGCGAAGTCGCAACTTCCGCCCGCGGGAGCGGCCACGCAATATAGCGACTACATCGAGACGCGCGTCGAGAAGGCTTCGACCTACGTCCGCCTGGTCGATATCGCGGTCACGCTGATGACCGTCGTGGCGGCGGTGCTGGTCTACGCCTTCTTCTTGGCGGTCGTTGATCAGTGGTTCGTTCGCGGTGGGCTTTCGCAGGGAGCACGTATCGCCGTCTGGATTCTGATGGTCGTCGGACTACTCGGCTACGCCCTGTGGATGATCGTGCCCTACTTCTTGCGGCGAATCAATCCGCTCTACGCCGCGAAGACGATTGAAGAAACCGATCCCTCTTTGCGCAATTCGATACGCGATTGGCTGCTGCTCAAGCGAGATCATCGTGGCGTGCCGGAGGGGATGTATCGAGGGCTAGAACATCAAACGGCGATTGGCCTGTCGAAGGTACCAGTGGAAACGGTTGTCGATCGTTCGCGGTTGATCCGCATCGGCTATTTTCTCGTCGGGGTGATGGTCCTGGTGGCCATCTATGCCGTGGCGTCACCCAAGAACCTGTTCCCGTCGATGGGACGCGTGTTGGTTCCCCTGGCCGATATTGACCCTGTCACGCGAGTGCAGATCAGCGAGATCGATCCGGGCGATACCGAGGCAGTGCTGCAGCAGTACCAGAAGGTCGCAGCCACGGTGACGGGCCTTGACGATGACGAGCCGGTGACGCTCTTTTATTCGACTACCGACAAGCAGATCGTTGAACGCCCGCTTAAGATGCAACGCAGCGGCGACGGCAATCGATTCGTCACGCGCCTGCCGGACGAGGCAGGCGGACTGAGCCAGGACATTACTTACCGCATTGAAGCGGGCGATTGCATTTCTCAGGCGTTCAAGATCCACGTGATCGTTTCGCCGTCGATCGTGCCTCGCAGCGTGCGCTATGTTTATCCTCGCTACACCGGTCGCGATCCTGAGACAGTCGAAGACCTCGGTGACATCCGCGCGCTCGAGGGGACCAAGGTAGTGGTCTCCGCGCAAGGGAGCGAGGCGATGGCTTCCGCACGCATCGAGCTGGACGGGCTGCGTGGCGTGAAGCAGGAGATGGAGCTTCGTCAGCCGGAGAAGGTCGCGGCCACCGCCAGGTTCACCCTCAGCATGAAGAGGGCGGGCAACGAGAAGTTGCCGATCTACGATAGCTACCGTTTGCACATGCGGACCGACACCGATCGCCGGAACCACGATCCGATTCGCTACCGTGTGGAAATCTTGCCAGACGATGCACCGGTTGTGGAGATACTTCAGCCGACGAATCGAAGTGTCGACTGTCCGCTCGACGGTTCGGTGTTGATTGAGTGCCGCGGTCGTGATCCCGACTATCAATTGGCCGAACTGCGGTTGGTGATGATCGACATTAACGGGCGGGAGATCGTCTCTCATTCGCTGCTCGAAGGGAAGGAGAAGCCGTGGAACAAGGCGGTTCGCGAGACCTATCGGTTTGTGCCGAAGCGGCACGACCTGAAGGTTGGCAACCGACTCGTCTATCGGCTTAAGGCGGTCGACAACAAGCGACCCGACCCCAACTCGGCCGAAACGGTCGCCTATCAGATTCGTATTACCAAGCCGATCAACGAGCCGCGCGGTCAGCGGGCGGAAGATCAAGAAGCAGGCGAAGAGGATCGCGGCGATGAAGATCGGCGTGACGAGCAGCAGGAAGATGAAGACCGTGATGGACAACGCGACGAAGAGCAGCGGGACGAGGAAGACAGAGGTCAGCGGCGCGACGAGCAAGATCGCCGTGGCGAAGAAGAGGATTCGGATCGACAGGAACCGCAGGATCGCAACGATGCGCCTGACGAGCGCGATCGCCGTAACCAGCGGCAAGACGAACAGCGACGAGATCAGCAGCAGGATGGGCGCGGTGAGCCTCGTGGTGACGAGCAAGCGGGCGAGCAGCGTGACGAGTCGGATGAGAGCGATGAGCAGTCGCAACAAGGAAACGATCAGAGCGGTGAGGGCGATCGGGGCCAGAGTGATCGAGGCGAGTCGAACGACCGCGGCGAGAGCGGCCGACGCGATGAAGAGGGCCGCCGCGACGAAAGCGAGAAGGTTCAAGACGACGGTGAGGCCTTAGAGGAAATCCTCGGCCACAAGCGAAAGCAAGAAGGGGAACAGTCGCAGGACGGCGAACAGGACAACGAGCGACAAGGCGAGCGGGACGGCGAACAACAACAGGGCGAACAGCAACAAAAGGACTCCCGCGGCGGCGAAGGCCGGCAAGAGGACGAGCAACAGGACAGCGGACAGAAAGACGGCGAACAAAAGGACGGCGAGCAGAAGCAGGAAGGCAAACAGCAAGACGGCAACAAGCGCTCCGAGCGTTCTAGTAAGGACGGCGACTCGGGCAAGGGCCGCGATTCGGCTGAGCAAGACGATCAAGACGAGGATGTCGGTAGCGAACGCCGCGACGGTGGTCGCAGTGGCGGCGAACGTTCTCGCAGCAAAGACAAGAACGACGACGGCAACGAACAAAACGCCGATGACCAACAGAAGGCCGATGGCGAGTCTGGCCAAGACGGTGATGCAAGCCAGGACGGCGAGGCCGGCCAAGACGGCGAATCGGGCCAGCAAGGCAAACAAGGCGAGGGTAAGCAAGACGGCGGTAAGCAGGATGGCCGTAAACAAGACGGCGGCAAACAAGGCGAAGGTCGTCGCGACGATCGTACCGCCCGCCGTGACGGCAATAAGAAGTCCGACGATGGCCAGAAATCGGATGGCCAAAAATCCGGCGGCCAGAAGTCCGATGGCACCGAAAAATCGGACGGTCAAAAGTCAGGCGACCAAAAATCGGACGGTGAAAAGTCAGGCGGACAGTCGAAATCGGGAGACTCCAAGCGGGACCAAGGTAAACAGGGCAGCGGTAAACAGGGCAGCGGTAAACAGGACAGCGGTAAACAGGACAGCGGTAAACAGGACAGCGGTAAACAGGGCGAAGGCAAATCCGGCGGGCGCGACGGTTCCGGCAAAGATGACCAGGGCCAGCGCGACGACCGCTTAGCAAAGGGCAAGGGGAAAGACGGCGACAGCGACAATGCCCCGGCCAAGCCGGAGGGCCAGGATCGAGGGCAGAGCAAATCGGGCGACCAGGCGAAAGATGACGTAGGCAAGTCGGACGAGCAGTCGGCCGACGACAGCGCCATCAGCGATCGTGATTCAGACGCCCAGGGCGACGACAACTCTGGTGATCGTAAGGGAGATGGTCAGAACAAGGGCGGCGGACAAGACAGCAACCAAAAGGGCAAAGGTTCCGCTGGCCAAAGCGAATCGGCAGACAAAGGAGCCAGCCGCAGCGAACAGTCAGGCGAAGGTGAAGGAGGCTCTGGCCAAGAAAAAGGGAGCAGCCAGGGCAAGGGCCAAGGTAACCAAGACGGCGAAGGCCAAGGCGACGGGGCCGGCAAGGATCAAGGCAAACAGAGCTCCGGTGGTGAAGGAGATTCCAAGTCCTCGTCCGATGGGAATTCTGGGCAGGGAGGTGGAAAGCAGAGTTCGAGCGAAGCTTCCGATGGAAAGCAGGCCGAGCGTGACTCTGAAGGAGGTTCCGGTCCCGGTGGCGGTGGCCAAGGTGGCGGTGGCGCGTCGTCGAAGCGACACGAAGCGGTCGGTGACGATCCGAACCTGGAATACGCACAGGAACAGACCGATCTGGCTCTGGAGTATCTCGAAGACCAACTCAAGAACCGCAAGGTTGATCAAGACCTGCTCGATCGACTCGGCTGGAGCGAAGATGAGCTGCGGCAGTTTGTCGATCGCTGGCAGAAGATGAAACGCCAGGCTGAGCAGGGTGACGAAGAGGCCAAGAACGATTTCAGCGATGCGCTCAAGAGTCTCGGTCTTCGCCGGCCTGGCTCCAAGGTGCGAACCGGCACGGCCAAAGAACAGAAAGCCCGCGGGCTCAAGCGGGACAACGCCACCGAGCCGCCACGCAGTGTTCGCGACCAGTGGGAAGCGTTCCGTCGCGGGTTGTCACGCCGCGGTGCGGATGAGTAAGGGCGGTCGCGAAGGACGAGGCTCGCGTGCGAGCCTTATAGTCGCGCGGCACTCCGTGACGCAAGCGAGAGTTGCCAATGGTCGCGAAGGACAAGGTCGTGTGCGAGCCTGGAAGCGATCGGGAGGGCGAGGCTCCTGCCGAGCCATTGTGGCGTTTCGAGTTGACGAATCACATCACTTCGCCCGGCACTGGCTGACAAGCAGCCAGTGGCACCCAAGTGTCAAACGTCCTATCGAAACTTAACCTGAAACGTAAGTGAGGGACACGACCAAACGGCGTCACCCCAGCGCACTCCGTGACAAGGTGAGCAGTGGCTCCCAAGGTAGACACCGTTGCTTCCCGCATGCCCTTCGGAACTGAACACTCCGTGCAGATCTCCAACTGAATGCGGAGCATTCAGCGACAATAAGCTGCCATTGGCATCCGCGTCCGGTCTCTTTCTCGTCTTCCTCAAGCCCTGGAGGCGGTGGTGCGAATGAGCTAGAGTAAAGGCTGCAATGCGACTTTCCTCTCCCCGCTATCTCGCCGCCTTTCATCCCAAGCGGATGCCCCATCGCTTTGTCGATGTATTGATCGTAGGCGGCGGTCTGGCCGGACTGAGAGCGGCGATCGAAATCGATCCTAGCCTCGACGCGCTGGTCGTGACCAAGGACGACTTGCAGCAGTCGAACAGCATCTTTGCCCAAGGCGGTATCGCCAGCGTGCTCGATCCGGGCGACCGCTTCGAGAATCACGTCGCCGACACGCTCACCGCGGGGCGGAATCTTTGTCAGGCCGACATCGTCGAGATGGTAGTTCAAGAAGGGCCGCAGCGAATTCGCGAGCTTGTCGAGTGGGGAGCCCGTTTTGATCAGTCGGGCGACAACCTGGCTTTGGGTCGCGAAGGGGGCCATAGCCACGATCGCGTGGTACATGCCAACGGCGATGCGACGGGCCGCGAGATCATGCGGACGGTGATCGATTGGACCGAAAAGCTACCGCACGTCGAGGCCTGGGAGAAATCGTTCACGATCGATCTCTTAACGCATGAAGATGCGTGTCGTGGGGCGCTCGTGTGGAGCGAGACGCATGGCATGACGGTCGTGTGGGCCAAGCAGACGATTCTTTGCACCGGCGGTGCCGGTCAGGTCTACCGGGAGACGAGCAATCCTGAGGTAGCCACCGGTGACGGCCACGCCATCGCCTATCGCGCGGGGGCGGAACTACGCGACATGGAGTTCATGCAGTTTCACCCCACCATGCTCTACATTGCCGGCAGCAGCCGCACGCTAATTACCGAAGCGGTCCGCGGTGAGTCGGCGCATTTGGTTGACAGCACCGGCTACCGGTTCATGGGCGACTACGACGATCGATTGGAGCTCGCTCCGCGTGACGTGGTGAGTCATGCCATTACCATGCAAATGGACAAGACCAGGCACCCTTGTGTTTACCTCGATCTCACGCACCTCGATCCGGAGTTCGTGCGAAATCGTTTTCCCGGCATTGCGCGGACCTGTCGCAAGTTTGGTCTCGACATCGCGGTCGATCGAATTCCAGTGCGGCCTGGTGCGCACTACTTCATCGGTGGGATCGCAGTCGATGCCCAGGGGCGAACGTCGTTGGCGAATCTATGGTCGGCTGGCGAGGTGACTGCCAGTGGGCTGCATGGCGCGAATCGCCTGGCATCGAACAGTTTGCTGGAAGGGATGGTCTTCGGCGCTCACGCCGGAGCGGGTGCTTCGCAAGCGGCGCTCGCCATGCCAGAGGAATTGAAGATCTTGAAGATCTCCAACGCCCCGGTCGATAGCGATGATCTGCCGGACGATCCGCAGGGCGATTGGGGCGAAGGGCGGCTCGACATTGACGACATTCGCAATTCGCTCAAGAGCCTGATGTGGCGCAACGTTGGCGTGCAACGGCAACAGGACAAGCTGCTCGAGGCGGCCGAGAACGTCGACACCTGGTGTCGCTACGTGCTGCCCCAGCAGTTTACCACGCCGGCTGGTTGGGAGCTGCAGAACATGTTGACCGTGGCCCGGATCATGGTCGCCGCGGCCCTGGAGCGAAACGAGACGCGCGGTGTCCACCAGCGGATCGATTTTCCCCAGACGGACGACGACCACTGGCTTCGCCATCTTTCTTATCGCCGCGAACAAATGAGCGATTGACATTCGTGGCCGCCGCGACCGGAGGTGTGGGTGCCACTGGCTTCGCCAGTGCTGACCTGCGGGGCTCTTGATCGGACAAGAAAAGGACGGGGACAGGACCACGGGATGAAGGCTGGATGGGGTCTGCCTCGCTCTTCTTATCCTTTGTCGATCCTATTCATCCTGTCAAAGCTTCTTGATCCCGCTGTTGGTCGGACACGAACGAAGAGAACAGGATTACAAGATGAAGACCGGATGGTGTTCGTGTCCTGTGATCCTGTCAAAAGCTTCTGGACGTGGCTCGGTCGGGAGACCGGCCACAACTGACCCGAAAAGCCGCCGCAGGGGTATTTTTCAGGGCGGTTCTGGCACCTTTGCGACTGGACAAAATCGCCCATCCGCGATAACTTTTATCATCTGTGGTGACCCCTGATCCGTGGCGGCGTTTTGACCCGCGGGGCAAGTCAGGATCGAGTCGCCGTGCGGCCTATTGCGAGCAGGACTCGTCCCCCCAGGGCCACCCTCCGCACGGTGTGTTGGTTGCCACAAAAATGGTTTTGAACACTCGCTTTGGTTGAACCATGTTGGTTCGACAAGCGGGGTTGGTTTGCCAGGCGGTATTGGAACCTTCTTGGGATCGAGAGACGTCGACTCGCGGAGTCTCTCGCTTCGACATCTGACACCGACAAGATCACCCAGCAGTGTTTCTCAACCCAGCAGTGTTTCTCAACAACGACAAGACCTTTCCCAAACAGAGCGTGGTCTCAAGAGACGGAGTAGCAGATGGCTGACGAACAGGGTACCGCCATGATCGAGGCGGACGGGCTCTGCAAATTTTACGGGTCGTTCGCGGCAATTCGCGATGTCTCGTTCAAAATTGCCAAGGGCGAGGTGGTCGCCTTTCTTGGCCCCAATGGTGCCGGCAAGAGTACCACGATGAAACTGCTGACCGGCTACCTGGCCTCATCGGCCGGAAAAGCTCAGATCGCCGGGCACGATATGTCGGTCGACCGCATCGCTGGCAGCGAGCGTCTTGGTTACCTGCCGGAGAACGGTCCGCTCTATCCCGACATGACCCCGCTGGGGCTGTTGCACTTCTTTGCCGAGGTTCGCGGGATGTCGCGAAACATGGCCTACGAACGGGTCGAGGCGGTAGTCGATCTGTGTGCTTTGGGGAGCGTACTTCGCAAACCGATCGGCAAGTTGTCCAAAGGTTTTCGCCAGCGGGTCGGCATGGCCCAGGCGTTGCTGCATGAGCCGGACGTGTTGATTCTCGATGAGCCGACGGCCGGTCTCGACCCGAATCAGATTCGCGATGTCCGCGCTTTGCTGCGAAAGTTGGGCGAGGAAAAGACGATCCTGCTATCGACGCACATTCTGCAAGAAGTGGAAGCGGTCGCCAGTCGCGTGTTGTTCATTCACGAGGGTCGGCTCCTGTTCGATGGTTCGGTTGCGGATCTCGACAAGGAAGACGTCGGGCTGGACGAGAGTTATCGCCGCCTGACCGCACCGCCGGAACCAGAAAGAAGACCACGTCGCCGGAGCCAGAAAGACGACCAGGCAGCCGCGAGCACTTGATCGCCAGGTGACGTCCTTGCTCTTTGCAATGAAAACGGAACGAAACAACAGACGGCAATTACGGAAAGCTGACTAGGTAGTTTCTTATGAGCGCTAAACTTGTTGCCCTCTCCGGGCTCATTACCATCGATTTCATTTTCGGAGCGGTCATTGGTGTCGCGCTGTTCGCGCTGGCCCGCACGCGTCGCTCCGCGTACGCGGTAATGAAGCGGAATTTCTTGGCCTACTTCACGAATCCGACAGGGTACGTGTTCCTTTGTCTGTTCGTGCTGTTGACTTCCTTGGCCGCATTTTGGACGGAAGGCTTCTTCAACGCGAACCTGGCGAATCTCGATCAGCTAAACTACTACATCCCGCTGATCCTGCTGGTCTTCATCCCTGCCATCAGTATGAGCATTTGGGCGGAAGAACGCCGCCAAGGAACCGACGAGCTGTTGCTTACCATGCCGGCCGGCGATTTTGATGTCGTGATCGGTAAGTACCTGGCGGCCGTGGCGATCTTTACCGTCTCGCTGCTGTTTTCACAAATGTGCAACTTCATCGTGCTGTTGAGCCTCGGCGATCCCGATACCGGACTCGTGCTGGGCAACTACTTCGGCTACTGGATGGTCGGTCTAGCGATGCTCGCCGTAGGCATGGTGGCCTCCTTCTTGACCAGCAACCTGACGGTCGGGTTCGTGCTCGGCGTGTTGTTTAACGTTCCGCTTGTGGCGGCCGGTTGGACGGAAGTCTTTACCAACGAAGCGATCGCCGATCGTATCCGTCCCTGGAGCGTCTCTGCTCAACTTCGGGACTTTGAATCGGGCGTCATCAGCGGCGCTTCGGTGATCTTCTTCCTGCTGTTGGTTGTCCTCATGATCTACCTCGCCATGGTGCTCATTGGCCGTCGCCATTGGACCGGTGGCAAACAAGGGAACCTGATGGGCTGGCATTTCTTGAGCCGGGCTTTGGCCTTGGTGTTGATTGCAGTCGGCGTTTCTGTGGTCGCGCGCGAGTTCGATTGGTTCCGCCCCGATGTCACCACGGAAAAGATCAATTCGCTTTCGCAAGACACCCGGACTCTGATCAAGGGATTGGATCCGGAGTACCCGGTGCATATCGATGCCTACATCAGCAAGGACCTGCCGGAAGACTATGCCCAAAGGCGACTCGATCTGCGCAGCCGTCTGCGTGAACTCAGTGCCCTCGGCGGCAAGAACGTAACCTACGAAATCCACGAGCTGGACATCGGCAGCGAGGAAGCCCACAACGCTCAAATGCGTTTCGGCATACAGAAAGCGCCGGTCATGATCGAGGTCCGGGGAGCCGTTTCACAGCAAGAGATCATTTTCGGAATCTACTGCAAGAGTGGTGCCCAGCAGGTGCTCACTCCGTTCTTGGGCAAAGGCGTGCCGATCGAATACGAACTGGTACGGTCGATCGTTACCGTGACGGAGACAAAGCGACCGCGGCTCGGCATCTTGGAGACCGAGGCCAATCTGATGGGCGCGTTTTCGATGTCGGGGCCCACGCGAGAACAGCCGATTGCGGCCGAGCTTCGCAAACAATACGAACTGGTTCCGGTCAGCCCAAACAGCAAGATCGACGGGAACCTGGCGGCGCTTCTGGCCGTGCAGCCGTCGTCGCTTTCGCCGGCACAGCTACAAAATTTTGTCGACGCTGTGAAGCGCGGAATTCCGACCGCCATTTTTGAAGATCCGTTCCCGGTTGCCATGGAAGGAGTGACCGGTACCGATCAGCCCAAGCGTGGTCAGGGCATGATGGACATGTTGCGACCACCTCAAGAGAAAGGCAACATGCAGAGCTTGTGGGATGTGATCGGTGTCCAGCTCGAAGCTCCCACAAGGACTCCGAATCGACTCGATCCGCTGAACAAGAAGAAGGGCCCGGCCAAGCTCGTCTGGCAAGATTACAATCCGCATCCCGGTGTCACTGGAATTCCGCCCGAGTGGGTGTTCATTACGCCGGATGAATCGAACAAGCTGTTCAGTAGCCGTAGCCCGATCTCTTCAAACCTACAGGAGGTGTTGTTCCTGTTCACCGGCGGAATCGTGCCGGCTGATCTGGATACAGCTCGAGCGCGGCTCAATCAAGACGGTGCCGAGCGGTTCGACATTACGGAGTTGGTTCGTACGCGGCCCAACTCGGGCACGGTTGCGGTCAACGCTCTGTTCCGACAATCGCCTTTTGGCATTATTCCGCAGCCGCCGGATGCGGTCGCAGCGGCACGCGGTCAACCGACCGGAAAGCGGCACGTTTTGGCGGCCCACGTTCGAGGTCCCGCTGCCAAGGATGAGAAGCCGAAGGCGAGCGAAGCCAAGGGGGACGCTGAGAAGAAAGAGGCGGGAACCGACGACAAAACGGCCAACAAGCCGCTGGACGTGGTTCTTGTTGCCGACGTGGATGTTCTCTCGGCCAGCTTTTTCGAGTTGCGGACCATTGGCGACGACAACATGAATCCGATCACGCGTTGGCGATTGGACAACGTGGCGTTCGTGCTCAACGTGATTGATGTACTGACCGGCGAGACCGACTTTGTCGAGATTCGCAAGCGTCGTCCCAAGCACCGAGAGTTGAAGGCGGTTCTTGCCGCTCGCGAAAGTGCCAAGGAGGCTCGTCGCGAAGCGCGCGAAACGGCCGAGAAAGAGGTCAAGCGCGCGTTCGACAAAGAAGACGAGAAACTGACGGCCATCAGCGAAGCCCTGCAGAAGCAAGGGGCGTCGAGGACGGATCACAACACCCAAATGCGAATGGAAATGCAGGCGGCTCGCAAGCGGGTCGAACGGGAAGAGGCCAAGGCCAATCGACGTCGCGATGAGAAGTACGACGACATCGAACGTGCCATGGCTTCCAACATTCGCGAAGTTCAGGATCGATACAAGTTGTGGGCGGTTGTGCTGCCGCCAATTCCGCCGTTGTTGATCGCGATCTGTGTGTTCTTCGTGCGTCGCGGCCGCGAACGCGAAGGCATCCATTCCGATCGTTTGGTGTAGCCATCGCGCGAGGCCAAGAAACCGCCGTGTGAGAGTATCGCCGTACAAGTTTAACGCACTTGAAACTTTGAGTTAGCAAGCCCAGAAGTTTGGGTGAGGAAAATAGGAACCGAAATGACCGAAGCCGCTAAGACCTGCGTATTTATCGCCGTGGCCGTGATCTCTGTCCTGGCGGCATTTGCCGCCTCGCGCGAGCCAGCCGAGCTGACCAAAGAGGCGATGCAGTCGGGCCCGTTTACGAAGATCGAAGAGGCGTCGGACGTCGCCTCGCTCGAGATCGTGGAGTTTGACGACGCGACAGGAAAAGCCGATCGCTTCAAGGTCGTCTTGCAAGGCGATCGGTACGTGATTCCGCCGCTCAACTACCCGGCCGATGCCAAGGACCAGCTTGAGGCTGCCGCTGGCAACGTGATGGAAATCGACGTGCTCAACGTCGAAGAGGACGACAAGTCCCTCCACGACGATCGGGGCCTGGTTGATCCCTTGGATCCGACCGTCGGTGCGGAGACCGATGGCGATACCGTGGGTATGCGAATTCGAATGGAAGACGGCAGTGGTACGTCGATCGCGGACTTCATCGTCGGCCACTTGACCGAAACTGCCGAGAACGTTCGCTACGCCCGTCGCACTGGCAGTAATCAGATCTTTACGATCGTGCTTAACACAGAGAACCTCACCACGGAATTTGACAAGTGGATTGAGAAAGACCTGTTGATGCTCGATCCGCTTGGCGTGCGAGGAGTGACGCTGGAAGACTATTCGATCATTCACAAACGTACGCCGCTCGGTAAGGTGCCGTCCGGAGTGAACGAACGCGCCTTCGTTCAACTCTCCTACGATGCTCAGGAGCTGAAGTGGAATCTCGATCACATGCGCACCCTGGATGAGCGTCGCGGGAGAATGGTTCCTGTGCAGTTGGCGGCGAATCAGGAAATCAATGGCGACAAGCTCAATGCATTGAAGAATGCTCTGGACGATCTCAAGATTGTTGATGTTAAGAAGAAGCCAGCAGATCTCATGACGAAGGACCGGCTCGATCGAAACGATCGCATGGACCTCGCGAGCAAAGGTTTCTTCTTCAATGGTCAAGATCTGTTGTCCGAGGAAGGTACGGTTAGCATTGCTATGGCCAGTGGCGCGACCTACGTGCTGCGGTTTGGACGAATCAAAGGCAGCGAAGCCAAGGCGAGTGATGACGAAGCGGGCGAGGGCGCCGCGGCCGCACCGACGGGACAGGATATTCATCGTTACCTGTGGGTGATGGCCCAACTGGACCTAGATCGGATTCCCAAACCATCGCTGTTGCCGGTTCCGCCTATGCCGACGGCCCCCGAGGCGGATGGAGAAGCGGCGGATGGCGATGCAGAAAAATCGGAAGCGGTTGCCGAGTTCGAGCGTCTCAAGGCGGCCCGCGAGAAGGTCATGCGATCCAATGCGCGAAAGCAGTCGGAGTATGAAGCCAAGGTGAACCTGGCTAGCGAGGAAGTGGCGCGCCTGAACGAGCGGTTCGACGATTGGTACTACGTGATCGCTGATGATACCTATCAGAAGATTCATCTCGGAGCGGATGACATCGTCAAAGAAAAGGAACTCTCGGAGGAAGAAAAGGCCGCTGCTGCAGCGGCAGCGGAAAAGGCAAAGTCCCAAGGATTCCTCGACAAGGCTCTGAACTTCGGCAAGTCGAAGCTAGGTGGTCTCGCACCACCCCAAAAGCCAGAGGTGCAGCAGCCAGCTGCAGAACCTGCCGCTGAGAAGCCAGCTGTGGAGCCGCCTGCCGTAAAGCCTGCCGAACCATCGGCAGAGGTTCCAGTCGAACAGCCAGCGGACGATCCCGCCGCGCCCGAGCAGCCCAGTGAGCCTGAGCAGCCCGGTAAGCCCGCTGCTGATCCGGTCGAGGAAGAGGTTGCCCCGGCGGAAGAAGAGGCTTCAGTAGAAGAAAAGGCGGCACCGACCGAAGATACGGCTCCCCCCGCTCCCGCCGCCGAGTAGTCGACGTTTCTATGCGGCTTTCGCAGCGGCAGCAGCGACTCTAACGATTAGCGAACGGCTAACGCCGCGGCCGAGTCCATTGGCTGGCCACAGTGTTCCGGTTTCGCATTTCTTTGCCCCGCACAACCGGTCTCCCCGGCGATCTGCTGCTGCGGATTCTAAGTCGCAGTCGATGCAACGAATGGAGCGGCGAGACTTATCGATGGGGTAGGTAGTCCGAGAGTGGCTGTCATGAGATCGATTGCCGCACTGCTGGGCAAGCCAGCAGTGGCACCCCGATGTCACTTTGTCGAACCCGCAGAGCGAGGAGGACCGCCATGTTGCAGAACCTTCGTAGTAGGACAACGGCCCGCCCCAGCGGCAAGTTTCATGGGGCGCCGCGGCTCGGCGTGCAAAGAGATCGCGAACAGATGTATCGCGGTTTTCACTTCCGCATCTGGCACGCCCAGGCGGGAGTCGCCAGTACGCATGCCCGGTATAGTTTGCGCATCACCGACATGGCTGGTGCGCCGCGACATTACTACTCGGGCTATCGTAGCGTAGCGGATGCAGAGCGAAGTGCGCGGGCCTGGGTCGATCAGGCAGAATCGCAAGCCAGGAAGGTACGCCGCGACGGCGCGCACGCGATCCGTCGAACGTCCTGAATCGGAATCTATTCCCCGTCCATCCAGCTGGGAGTTTGTCCGGCAGCTGGCAGTCGAATGACCACCGCGTCTTCCACCGCGGGATGAGCACGAACTTCAGAGAGCGCCTCTTCTGGTGGGGCGTCGTCCAGGTTCAAGATGCCGATGCTCTCGCCACCACGAGTCGCGCGGCCAACCGACATCTGGGCGATATTCACGTCGTGCTTGCCAAGCGTGGTGCCGACGCTGCCGATGATGCCTGGCACGTCCCGATGCGGGAAGACCATCAACACGCCGTCGAGATAGGCCTCGAGTTGATTGTCGTTCAGCTGGACCAGCCGTGGCATGTTGTGACCAAAGATCGTGCCGCCGGCGGTGTAGGTGCCGTTACTCGTTTCCAATTCCGCCTGCACGAGCGATGCGAAAGCGCCATGCGTGGAAGCCTGAGCTTCGGAAAGTTCAATGCCTCGTTCTCGCAGCAAGACCTCGGCGTTGATGACGTTTGGCTCCGAGTCAAGCGCCCCGGAGAGCAGTCCGCAGGCGAAGCTAGCCGTGATCAACTTGGTTTCTTTCTCGGCCACGTCACCCCGATAGTGCAGCCGGCAGGCGCGGGCTCCGCTCTGATCGAGCTGGGAGAGCAGCATGCCTAGGCGATAGGCGACGTCGAGGTAGCCGCGTAGCGAAGAGAGCGTAGCGGCATCGATCGGCGACACGTTGACGGCGCAGTGGATGTTGCCTTTGGTCAGATAGTCGACCAGCAGATTGACCGCTTCGATGGCGACCTGCGTTTGGGCTTCTTCGGTGCTGGCTCCCAAGTGCGGAGTGCAGAGCACGCCTGGCATGCCGAACAACGGGCTTTCGGTGCACGGTTCCGATTCGTAGACATCAAGAGCGACTCCGGCCAGGCGTCCTGATTCGAGGCCGGCCACGAGTGCGGCTTCATCGTACAGGCCACCGCGGGCACAGTTCACCAGTCGTGCCCCGGGGCGGATGAGTTCGAGTTGCTTGGGTCCGAACAGTCCGCGCGTTTCATCGGTGAGCGGAGTATGCACGGTGAGGTAGTCAACCTCGGGCAACATCTCGTCGATGGTTTCATACCGCTCGATACCCAACTCGCCGGCACGCTCCTTGGAGAGGAACGGGTCGTAGCCGATGGTTTTCATCTCCAGTGCTTGAGCACGCACGGCCACCGTTTGTCCGATGCGACCGAGTCCGACGATGCCGAGGGTCTTTCCAGCCAGCTGGCTGCCCATGTATTTCTTGCGATCCCAACGACCTTCGACAAGGCTCTGGTTGGCCGGTGCCACGTTTCGTGAAAGGGCCAGCATCAACGCCAAGGTATGTTCGGCGGTGCTGACCGTGTTGCCGGTAGGCGTGTTCATGACGACGATGCCCTGACGCGTGGCAGCCGCCTTGTCGATGTTGTCGGTACCGACGCCCGCTCGCACGATCGCTCGCAGACGCGTGTTTCCTTCCAGCGAGTCGGCCGTGATCTTGACGCCACTGCGACATATGGCGCCGTCGAACTCGGTGAGTGCCTGGCGAAGTTCTTCGCCGGCGAGACCGGTGCGAACTTCGACCTCGAGCAAGTCGTTGCTGCGGAGAAGTTCGAGACCTTCTTCGGAGAGATTATCGAGAACGATAACGCGCATCATGCTGCTTTCTTTCTGTTCGCACACAAATCACGTGTGCCGCGTCAAATTCTTTTTGAGTTGGGTGCCGGGGGCATCGATAGGGCCATAGCCCGCTGGCTTGGCTTTTCGACGGGGCCAGAGGCAGATGACATGATTCTCACCCCCGTGCCGAAACCGTGGATTGTACTGCTGGTTTCGGCGATCTGAAAGAGAAGGGGTCGCCGACGAGCGAGAAAGCGTTGCCTCTGGGGAAGGGGCAATGCTGCCAGCTGGGGACCGGATTTCTGCAGAACCGGACGCCTCCGCAGAACAGGCCCCTAACTGCTCCGTGCGGCCGCGAATTGACGCATGTGAGCGGCCAGCGTCTCGACGCCCACCAGCGGCATGGCGTTGTAAATCGACGCCCGAAAACCTCCCACGCTGCGATGCCCTTTCAGCTCGACCAGCTTTTCCTTGGCAGCCGATTCCAGAAAGTCGCTCTGCAGGCTTTCGTCCGCCAGGCGGAAAGTGACATTCATCGCACTGCGACACTCCCGCTCGGCATGGCCGATGTAGAAGCCGTTGCTCTCGTCGATGGCGTCGTACAGCAAGGCCGCCTTCGCTCGATTCAGCTCGTTCATCTTGGTGAGCGAACCGGCCGTGGAAAGGATCCACTCTGTGATCAGCTTGACCAAATAGATGCCGAATACCGGCGGCGTGTTGTATCGCGAATCGCCCTCGACGTGATTCTTGTAGTTGAGCATGCCGGGCAGGTTGTCGTCGCAGCGCTCGAGCAGATCGTCGCGAAGCAGCACAACCGTGACGCCGGAAGGTCCGGCATTTTTTTGGGCACAAGCGTAGATGAGACCGTAACGTTCGACGTCGATTTCACGCGAGAAGAAATCACTCGACACATCACACACCAGCGGTGCGCCATTCGACTCTGGCTCGCTGGGGAATTGCACGCCTTGGATTGTTTCGTTCGAGGTGTAGTGCAGATAGGCAGCACCGGGTGTGCAGCTGTAGGAGCCAGCGACAGGCAGGCGGTCGTAGTTGGTCTCGCCTCCATCCCAAACGACGTTGGTGTTACCCTCGCGGCGGGCTTCATCGAGCGCCTTCTTGCCCCAGGATCCGGTCACCAGGTAATCGGCAGTCCCGTCGCCGAGTAGGTTCATCGGGATCATGGAGAATTGCGTCCGCGAGCCACCCTGCAGGAACAGCACATGGTAGTTCTCCGGCAAGTTGTAGAGCTTGCGAATGTTCGCCTTGGTAGTCGCCAGGATCTCGTCGAACGTGGGACTGCGATGGCTGATCTCCAGCACCGACATACCGACGCCCGGCAGGCAGAAGAGTTCTTCTTGGGCCTGGCGAAGGACTTCCTCGGGTAAGATGGCGGGGCCAGGTGAGAAGTTGTAGACGCGATCGGTCATGGCGGCTTGGTCGTGGGTGACAGGTTCGTGGAGAGGAAGGAGTATTTTCCGCGGCTGCCAATAGCGGGCAGAGCGAAAGTCCATTCCCCGGGGCAGGCGAGAAGTGCCGATTTTACGCTCGCATTGGTGCCAGGGAAAGCGGGCGAGAAGCCGGGGAGAAGTTGCTCCAGCGTTTACGCTGGCCAGGTTTGGGTGCGAACCGCCACACACCCCGACCGTAGTACCTGCCGATGCGTTTGATGTTCAGTAGCGAGTCGCCTTCAAAGGCTCTATCGCCGGATTGGCAACAGGTCGGGGGCGGTCACAATTCGCGTGGCGGGCGAGACCGGCACCGGGGTCAGCGGATCGGAAACGGCCGCCGCTCGAAGCGTGGTCGCGCGGGCTGCCACTTGGGGCTGGATCCGATCGCTAGAGAGCGAGACGTTGTAGTTGGCCAGCGCCTGCGAGTAGTCGCCTTCCTTTTCACGCAAGTGGCCGAGCGCCGAACGGGCTCGTGCGTGGGTAGTATTGAGGTTGATGGCGGCCAGCAGGTGTTCTTCTTCGCTCACCTCGTCGCCAAATTCGTGATGCAAACGGGCGAGTTCCACGCGAGCATCGGCCGAGAGAGGACGTTTCTCTGTCCAGCGGCGAAGTAGCGTGAAGGCGTCTTCGTCCTGTCCACGATCGACGAGCAGCACGGCCAACGCGCGGTAGCAGTCGACATGTTCCTGTCCGCGGGCATCAGCCCGGTCAAGGCACTGGTGGTAATAGTTCTCCGCCTGGCTCCAGTATTCGTCCTGGCCTTGGGTCTTGGCCAGCTGGTGGTAGGTGGCACCCAGGTTGTAGTAACTGTCGGGATTTCCCGGATCGGTCTGAATCGCTTCGTGGAAACGCGATACGGCGGCGGTGTGGTTGCCGCTTAGGTAGTGACGAGTTCCTTCGGCGTTCAGTCCGCTCGAAGCGACGTGGCAGCCGCTCATCGGGACGAGTCCCAGCAGGGTCAACAGGCAGAAACCAAAAGTCTGTCGAGGCGCAAAGCTAATTCTTGACACGGTTGTGTCCCTTGCGTTTGGATGGTTTGTCGAATGACACTTGGCCACGCCGAGCGCTGGACGCGCAGGGCGGCGGCCGAGAAAGGAGTGCGAACTCTATCGATCCGGCTCACACGTGGCAAGATCGATTCGTGAATTGAGCCGAAAGAGATGGTCGGTTCACACCACCTGAACAAACCAGGGATCACGAGCGGTGCCGTCACTGCTGGCCCTGCTGCCAGAACGTTGACCCGAGGGATGCCAAAATCGTGGGAAAGAAGGCCCACGAGAGAGAGCTTGCTAGAAACAGCTCGCCCAACAGAGACGGGTGCCCAGTAAGGCGCTGCTTGGCCATCCATGGCCAGTGGTGCCATCCGCACCATCGCGCCTACGGGGTGGGTCGCTAGACTTCGCTAGTAAAGGGATCGGAGGCCAGGTCCATCATGCCGGCGTCTTCGGACGTGTCGGCCAGTGGCGACGGAGCCATGGGAGCCGTCGAAATGGCTGGTACGTTCTGCTGCACGTAGCCAAGATCGCGGATCACTTCCAAGATCTCACTACAGGTTGGGAACATCCGCCCATTGTTTCGCTTGTAGTCGTCGAGTGCTTGCATGAACTCGACTTCCGCGTTGGAGTAGTCGCGCTCGCAAGTTGTCGGGTCGATCTGCCGACGTCGATTGACCTTTTCGCGTCGCTCGATGGTGACCGGCACGTTTTCCTTGCGGCGATCGTCTTTGCGGCGGTCGACCTTCACGGTTTTCTTGCCAGCGGCTTTGGCGGCCGTGCTCTTTTTGGTCGCGGTCGTCTTTTTCGAGCTACTCTTAGATGCGGCGGTCTTTTTCGAAGTGGTCGCCTTCTTCTTCGTTGATTTGGTCGCTGTCTTGGCCTTGGCCATTTCTTGTTCCTCCCAACCCCGTGAAGTGTCCTGTGCCGGGCTCCGTAACCTCCCGGCGACAGAAGGAGGATCGGAATACCGCTTAGGAAAAATAGAGAGACAGGGCAAAGAGTGCGGTATTGGTAGTTTTTTCCATTTGCGCAAACATATCCGATGGGGCGATCATTCCGGTTATCGGCCCTTGAGACTGCGCACGACTCGCCCTACAGACGCAAAAAGCAAGGAAATAACGCTTGAAGGGGAGGATTCGCCGCCCGTGAAGGGGTCACCATCCGTGAGCGGGGCTAGGAGAGGCGGATGAAGAGAAACGCCTAGTCACGGTCCTGCTGATCGCGCAAACGCTCGTTCAGCTCTCGCAGAATCTGGCTGGCCGCGATGTGGCTGTCCTCGGTTGCAGGTTTTCCATCGCGGCGGCGTTTCTTCTTTGCGATCGGTTTTGCAACCGGGAGAGACTTCGGTTCCTTCTTCGCTTTGGGCAACGACTTCGATTCTTGATCCCGCGCCTTCTCCCGCTCGAGATCCTGCTTCGTGATACGGGTCGTGTCATGCAGCCGGGCGTCTTCATTGCGGATGATGTGCGTGTCGCTGAAGGAGCTGATGACGTCCTCATCCTGGTCGGGTTCTTGTAGCCAGGAATCGATATCGTCGGCCGAGGGTGCGGCTTTGTCAGGCCGATTCCGCACCGGGGCTGGCTGTTCGATCAGGATCGCGAACTTGAGCGGGCCGACCGTCAGTTCGTCGCCGTGTCGGAGCTTCTGTTGTTCGGTGATTCGCAGTCCGTTTACGAGCGTGCCGTTGCGACTACCAAAATCGAGAATCGAGACCATATTTTGGTCGCTGATAATCGCGCAGTGATGGCGACTAATCAAATCGCTGCGCGGACGTAGATGGCACTTTTCATCGCGTCCGATGAAGAATTTGGGAACCTTGAGAAGTATCTCGCGAGACTTCCCGCTCCCTTCGAGTACACGAAGTTTCACTCGCATCGCGCTCTTCCTGTTCAGGATAGCTCGAGCTGTCGAATCAATTTGCCTTCCGTGTTCTTCTCTGTACCGGTGTCGCTTTGCCAGGGGCCTGCTCGGGGCCCGGGTTCTTCTCTCGTTCCAAAGTCTTGCCTGCGTGAACGTCCTTGTTCTGCCTCAAATTGTCGACAGGGCCGTTCGCCTCTTCTGAATATGAATGTGTCGCCAAGGGATGGCAAATGCCAGTGGCAGTATTCACCACCGAATGGCGCATCACATCGCAAGGCAGTCAGTCTAGCGTAATTTCGGCAATCCGTCAAAAAAATGCGTGAATGACAACAAAAGAAGGTCCCATTTGGACCGATATTAACCGTTAAAGCTGGCTCAGCGTGGATGATCGACTAACGTCGCTCTAGCCAGCCGGGTGAGGCAAACTTTTCGGCCGCGATTCGACCCGCCTTTGCTAGCTCCTCGCTGGTCAATTCGGCCGATTGCAGCGAGATGCCAAGCTTGCTCTCCAGCAGCGAACACCAAGACACGATCAGCGATTGCACATCTATCTGTTTGCCGCCATGTTCCAGGCAGCCCGCCAGCTCCGGGGCCTGCGCTGATTGTTCCAAGAGCAGCGAACCGTGCTGTAGAAGTGCGCCTTGGCGGCGGCGTTGGGCACTGCCGACCAACTTGGAGTTTGGGCTCGTGCTTGGATCGATAGCCGCTTCACCGGTGGTGACGACGTCTCCTCGCTCACGCCTTTGAAAACAGAGAAACGGTTCGCTGGTTTTCTCTTGCGAAACGGGCACCTCGTCGCAGCAGAGTGGACGGGCCGTGACACCAGCGTCTTGCAGCACGCTGCTGGCCGCTTGATGGAAGGCGTTGACCAAGTCGCTATGGTTCAATCGCGACGCGCTGGCAACCGGAGTCGCGAAGCTGTAGGTCAGTTCCTTGTCGTGAAGGATCGCTCCGCCGCCGGTGGTGCGACGAACGATCGGACAGTCGGCACTCGCCTGGTGGTAATGGCGATCTTCGTGCGATTGGAAGTAGCCGAGCGACAACGTCGGCTCTGCCCATTGATAGAAACGGAGCGTGGCGGTACGGTTCTCGATCGCTTCGTTGAGCAATAGCTCGTCGATTGCCATGTTGAGCGAACCAGCACGCGGCGGGTCGACCACCAGCCGGCAGGTTTCGATCGGCAGCGGCTGAACCGCAAACGGCATGGGGACAGGAGCCGACACGATGGTTACTCTCCAGCCGCGGCGGCCGGTTCCCACTTGAGCACCGGCTTGCGAGCCGCGGTGACTTCGTCAGGCCGGCTGATCGGCGCGGTGTGCGGGGCCTCATGCAGCAGCTCGGCCGACTCTTCGGTGATGCGGAACAAGATCTCGGCAAAGGCGTCGAGCGTTTCTTTGCTTTCGGTCTCGGTCGGCTCGACCATCATTGCTTCCTTGACCGTGAGCGGGAAGTAAACGGTCGGGGCGTGCATGCCGTAATCGAGCAGGCGCTTGGCGATGTCCATGGCGGTGATGCCGCGATCCGCTTTCAGCTTCGACGCGGTGGCGACGAACTCGTGCATGCAGCGATCACCCTGCGGAACCGGCAGGAAGTGTTTCACGCGGCTGAGCAGGTAGTTGGCGTTGAGCACCGCATTCTCAGCCACGCGGCGAAGGCCCTCGGGGCCGTGTGTGCGAATGTAGCAGTAGGCTCGTACCAGCACGCCGGTGTTGCCGAAGAAGCTGCGGACCCGGCCGATCGATTTTTCGCGGTCGTCGTCGAGGCGATAACGAGGACCGTCTTCGGTATCTTCTTGAACCACGACCGGCGAAGGCAGGTAGGGACCGAGCTTCTCGATCACCGCGATCGGGCCGGCACCAGGACCACCACCACCGTGCGGTCCACTGAAGGTCTTGTGCGGGTTGAAGTGCATCATGTCGGCGCCGAAGTCACCAGGTCGGGTGACGCCCAAAATCGCGTTCATGTTTGCGCCGTCGCAATAGATCAGGCCGCCTCGTTCGTGGACCAGGTCAGCAATCTGTCGGACGTTCGTTTCGAACAGGCCAAGCGTGTTGGGGTTGGTGATCATGAAGACCGCCACCTCGTCGTCGAGCTTGGCCTTGAGGTCATCGAGGTCGACATAGCCTTCGTCGGTGCTCTTGATTTCGATCGTCTCGAAACCGACGAAGCTGGCGCTGGCGGGGTTGGTGCCGTGGGCCGAATCGGGGACCAGCACCTTGGTGCGCTTCTCGCCGATGTCGCGGAAGTACGCGGCAGCGACCATCAGGGCTGCGAGTTCACCTTGGGCACCGGCAGCCGGTTGCAGACTGACCGCTTCCAGTCCGGAAATCTCGGCCAGCATTTCTTGCAGGCCATGGAGCAGGGCGAGCATGCCTTGCAGGGTCGACTCTGGTTGGTACGGATGCAGATCGGCCATGCCGGGCAGATTGGCCAGCCGTTCGTTCCGCTTCGAGTTGTACTTCATCGTGCAGGAGCCGAGCGGATAGAAGTTGGTGTCGACCGACATATTAAAAGTCGACAGGTTCGCGTAATGGCGAACGATCTCCGGCTCAGGCAGTTCCGGCAGCGGGGCCTTTTCGGCGGCCAGGTGCCGCGCGGGAATGAGCTGCTCCAGATCGCTTTCTGGCACATCGCAGGCGGGAAGCTGCGCGCCGACGCGGCCAGGCTTGGAAAGCTCGAACAGCAGTTGAGTGGCACGGGTGTTACGCATAGCTGACGGCCTCGTGGCTGGGAGTGTTGTTCAGGGCGGCGGCAAGGCGGTCGATCTGCTGCTTGGTGCGGCGTTCGGTCACGCTCACGAGCAGGCAGTCGGACAGCTCCGGATACCAGGGGGCCAACGGCACGCCGGCGAAAATGTTTTCTTTGAGACCGAGTTCGACGAGCCCGGCGACGTCGTTGTCGCGGTCACGCATTACGAACTCCTTAAAGACCGGCGTATCAAATGCCGGCTCCAAGCGATCGAGGGCCGAGAGTTGGGTCCGTGTGTAGTTGCTCTTTTGCACGCACAGCTCGGCCACGTTTCGCATTCCGGTGGGGCCCATGGCCGCCATGTAGACGCTGGCCCGCAGGGCGAACAGGCCCTGGTTGGTGCAGATGTTGCTTGTCGCCTTGCTGCGGCGAATGTGTTGTTCACGAGTTTGCAGGGTGAGCACCCAGCAGCGTTTGCCGCGGCGATCGACCGTTTGGCCGGCGATGCGGCCCGGCATGCGGCGGACGAACTTCTCGCGACAGGCCATGATGCCAAGATAGGGCCCACCGAACTGCATTGGGGTGCCCAGCGATTGGCCTTCGGCGACCGCGATATCGGCTCCATAGTCGCCAGGTCGTTTCAAGAGACCCAAGCTGATCGGGTCAAAGACGACGACCAACAGGGCCCCGGCGTCGTGGGTGATCTTGGCGATCTCTTCCATCTCTTCGAGCGAGCCGAAGAAGTTGGGATGCTGAACCAGCACGCAGGCGGTCTCGTCGTTCACTTCCGCGGCCAGCTGCTCAAGATTGCAGCTGCCCGTATTGGCATCGACAGTGACCAACTCGGTGTCGAGGTTGGTCAGGTAGGTGTCGATCGTCTGACGGTATTCGGGGTGAACCGATCCGACCGTAACCACGCGACCGCTGCGACGCGTTACGGCCAGGCTCATCAGCACCGCTTCGGCCGTGGCACTGCCGCCGTCGTAAAGACTCTGATTCGAGACGTCCATGCCGGTCAGTTCGCAGACCATGGTCTGGTACTCGAACATCGCCTGCAGATTGCCCTGTGAGACTTCGGCCTGGTAGGGCGTGTACGAGGTGTAGAACTCGCCACGCGAGCCGACATAATCGACCACAGCCGGGACGAAGTGATCGTAGCTGCCGCCACCCAAGAAACAGACGTTACTCGTGGCGGGCGTGTTCCGTGCGGCCAGCTCCTGCATGTGAGCGGAGAGTTCCAGTTCGCCGAGCGCCGGCGGGATATCGAGCGGGCGATCGAGCTGCAGCGATTCAGGAATCGACTCGAACAGAGCATCGATCGAATCGACGCCGATCGCTTCGAGCATCGTGGCCTGATCTTGGGGCGTGTTGTAAAGGTAAGGCATCGTTCGCTTGTGGGGTGCGAGGGTGTCGCGCTTTTAGGAAGGAGCGTGGAGTTTTTCGGTCGATATTTTTTGGGCGGAAAGGGGCCGAAATGAGCGACCGCTTACATGGCCTCTTCGGCGCAGAGCTTCTGGTAGTCGGCGTGCGAGAGCAATTCACCGAGTCCGGCATCGTCGCTGATCTTGATCTTGGCGATCCAGCCGGGGCCGTAAGGATCTTCGCCGAGCACTTCGAGGTTGTCCGGAAGGTCGGTGTTGACCTCAATCACTTCACCGGCAACCGGGCTGTAGAGATCACTAACCGCCTTGACCGATTCGATTTCGCCGAATGTCTCACCGGCGGTGACCTGACGACCGACTTCCGGCAGTTCCAAGAAGACGAGATCGGTCAGGGCTTCAACCGCGAAGGCGGAAAGACCGACCGTGGCGACTTTGCCGCCATCGGCTTCTTCGACGCTAACCCATTCGTGTGTCTTGGCGTACAGGAGATCTTCAGCACTCACAGTTGGATTCCTTTCAAAGTTGTTGCGGAGCCGAGTCGCTCCACCGTGTATTTGTGTTTCTGGATTTCTTGCTTTGTGAATTCGTCGTTGATTCAGCTATTTGCCGCGCTCGTAGAATGGCAGCTCGACGACCACCGCCGGCAGTTCTTTGCCGCGAAGGTCGACCGTGACTTGGGTGCCTGTCGCGGACAGTTCAGCCGGTACGTAGGCCATGGCGATCGGCTTTTCGAGCGTAGGGGAGTGCGTTCCGCTGGTTACCTCGCCAACCGTGACGCCGTCGGCCACGATGGCACAACCTTCGCGAGGAGCACGGCGACCTTCGGCAACCAGGCCCACGCGGCAGGGCAGGGGAGGGCCATCTTTCAGCTCTCGCATGGCGGCCGCACCTGGGAAGTTCCGCTCCCGGTCTTCCGACTTCACGCTTAAATGAACCGCAAAGTCGAGACCCGCTTGTTGCGGTGTGATTTGTTCGTTCAGCTCATGTCCGTAGAGTGGCATGGCCGCTTCCAGGCGAAGCGTGTCGCGGGCGCCTAGTCCGACCGGCGTCGCTCCGCGCGATTCACCGCGGGAAAGTAGCTCTTGCCAGAGCGGAACCGCGGCGGCATTGGGCACGATCAACTCCACGCCATCCTCGCCGGTGTAGCCAGTCCGGCTAACGAGCGCGGGCACCGATTCTCCGCCGGGCAAGGAAACGTTTGCCTTGCCAACGTTGTAGTACTTCATCTCGCCGGGATCGCTGTCGAGTAATTCCGCGGCCAGTTCCACCGCCTTGGGACCCTGGACCGCGATCATGGCCGTGTCGAATGTTTCATCGGTCAGCTGAACATCGCCGGCATCGCTCAGATGCTTGTTCAGCCAGGCGACGATCTTTTCGCGATTGCTGGCGTTGACTACCAGCATGTAGCGGTCGTCGAGCCGATAGACCAGCACGTCGTCCAGGATGCCGCCATCGTCGGCGGTCATCAACGAGTAGCGAACCTGGCCAACCTTGAGGTTGTCGACGCGGCGGGTCAGCAGTGAATCGAGAAACGCTCCCGCATCGGCACCGTCGAAACGCAGTCGGCCCATGTGGGAAATATCGAACAGTCCGACAGCCCGTCGGGTGGCGTGATGCTCGTCAACAATCGATCCGTATTGAACCGGCATCGACCAACCGGCGAAGTCGACCATGCGGCCGCCGTGGTTTGCGTGCCAATCGTGTAGAGGGGTCTGGTCCATCACCTTCGTCATGGTTGAAAGTCGCCGATTCAGTTGCCAAAAGAACGCCAGAGTGGGCGAAGGGAGACCGCCTAAAAAGCGGGCCCGTTCGCAACCCAGGTATTGTAGTTGATTGCGGCCTAGCGGACAGGCCCTGGCAATGGGCGTTGGCGCCGCGGTTCACGTGGCCGGCGGGGCTTTTTGGGAAAGAAATAGTGGCCAGGTCGTAGCGATGGGGGGCGGGGTGCCATGCCCACGTTCACGTGGGCATGTGTGTTGGAGGTATACGAGAGCGTGCTCAGGGCGAGGGTGAACATGACGCCCGTTGCTCACCTCTCCGACGAACCAGCCCCTTACCGTCGTCGACCTTTGCCCTTCTTGCCGGCGGCCTTTTTGGTCTTCTTCTTGCCTGCCGGTCGCGATGGCTTCTTGCCTCCGCCAGTGGCGGTTTTCTTTTTCTTGCCACCGGTTGGCTTGCTGCCAGGCTTCTTCTTACTCGTCTTCTTCTTGCCCGGCTTTCCGCCGGTCGGCTTCGAGCCGCTACCCTTGCGCGAGGTCTTTTTCTTGGCCGCCCCTGTGGCCGACTTCTTCTTGCTGCCACGGGAAGATCCACTGCCTGAGCGGCCGCCGCTCTTGGTGCTTCTCTTGCCGGTGGCACCACGCGACTTTCCTCCACTCCGTTTGTCGCTGCCCCGTTTGTCGCTGCCCCGTTTGTCGCTGCCCCGTTTGTCGCTGCCCCGTTTGTCACCTCGCCGCTTTGGTCGACCACCATCCTCTTTGTTGCCGGCCGATCGACCGACCAGGCGGAAGTCGAGCTCCCGGTTGTCGACGTCCACGCGAACGACGACAACGCGAACGAAGTCGCCCAGGCGATAGCTCTGTCCATTGCGAAAGCCGGATAGCGAATGTGTGCGGCGATCGTAGTGGTAGTAGTCGTCTTGCAGCGAGCTGATGTGAATCAAGCCTTCGGCCGGCAATTCGGTTCCTTGGGCGAACATGCCGAATTCTTGCACGCCAGTAATGACGGCCTCGAATTCTTCTCCGACACGATCCTTGAGGTATTCGAGCAGCTTAACCTTGATTAGCTCCCGTTCTGCCTGGGTTGCTCGCTGTTCGCGATCGCTGCAGTGCTCGCCAAGCTGTACCAGTTCGCCGTAGTGGACCGCCGGTTGTTCCTCTTGCAAGATGCTGTCGAGCAAGCGATGCACGGTCAGGTCGGGATAGCGGCGAATCGGCGACGTGAAGTGGCAGTAGCAATCGCTCGCCAAGGCATAATGACCTTCTTCCTCTGGACCGTAGACTGCCTTCTGCATGCTCCGCAGGGCCGCGTAGTTAATGGCGTGGGCTTCCGGCTGATCCTTCACGCGGTCGAGCAGTTCCTGTAATTCGAAGCGGCTCTCCAGGCTCTTCGTCTTGAATCCCAATTCCGTGACGAACTCGCTGAGCATCTTCAGCTTGCGTGGCTCGGGGGCACCATGCACGCGTCGCAAGAATGGCAGCTCCTTCTGCTCGAACAGATCGGCCACCGCTTCGTTGGCCGCGAGCATGAACTCTTCGATGATCTGGTGGCTCTCGGTGTTCTCTTCCAGATGAGCCCCGTCGACGCGGCCGTCCTTGTCCAAGTCGATCTTGGTTTCTGGCAGACTCAACTCCAGCGAGCCGCGGGCGAAGCGGCGGCGACGAAGAATCATGGCCAGCTCGTGCATCCGGCCCAACAGACCGTGCACCTCGGGCGTGAGCTTCTTCTTCCACTTGTCGCGATCTTCGAGGAAGTCGTCGACCTCTTCGTAGGTGAATCGCCGTTTCGATTTGATGGCCGCCGAATGGGCTTCGGTCGATACCCGCGTACCGTCGGGCGTGAACTCAAGGAAGACCGTCTTCGAGTACCGCACGCGGTCCGGCTGCAAGCTGGCCAGGTTGTTGGAGATCGTCTCGGGAATCATCGGGATCACGACGTCTGGCAGATAGACGCTGGTGGCCCGGTTCCGCGCTTCGCGATCGAGCGGCGACTTTTCCTTGACGAAGTGCGAGACGTCGGCGATGTGCACGCCGAGTCGCCAGTGCGGTTTCTTGCGACTGCCGACCGGTTGGACCATCTCCAAGGAGATCGCGTCGTCGAAGTCGCGGGCGTCGAACGGATCGATCGTGATGATCGTCTCTTCGGTCAAGTCGGTACGACCTTCGCCGATCGATTCGTCGAACGCTTCGGCCTGTTGGCGGGCGTCTTCAATGACGTCCTCAGGAAACTCGCCAGGCAGGTTGAACTCGTGGATGATCGAAAGTGTGTCGACGCCCGGATCACCCCGTTGTCCCAGTACATCGACGATCACTCCTTCGCCCTGGTGAATGTGCGAAGGGAAGCGGACCATCTCGATGACGACCTTGTCTTCTTCGTTGGCGTTCTTGGCGCCAGCGTCGCCGACCAAGATTGGCTGCGTGAAGACGCCACCGTCGATGCCGACGTAGCCGTCGCCAGCCGTCTCGAAGTAGGTGCCGACGAAGCGGTGCGTTTCGCGTTCGATCACTTCCACGATCGAACCCTGTTTCTTTTTTGAATCGCTGCGCTGATCGCGTCCGCCGCGGCGATCGCCCTTTTGTGGTTTGCTCAGCTGCACGGAGACGGTGTCTCCGTTGGCCGCGTCGGCCGTGCGGTTGGCCGGGATGTAGATGTCTTCGCCTTCTTCTCGCTTGGTGACTCCCTTGGGGCGGACGAATCCGTAGCCGCCACTGGTTCGCCGGAAGACACCCACCACGCGGTTCGAGCGGATCTTGTCCGCCAGGCCGATCGTGTGGGCATCGCCATAGGCGATCTCGCCATTGATGACGAGACGCTTGACGAGCTTCTTCAGGTTGCGTGCCTGATCTTCATTGAGACCGAGCGCCTTGGCGATCTTTCGCGGCTTTACCGGTCGATAGTTCTTTTGCCCGAGATGCTCGAGCAAAGCTTCTTTTAGTTCGTCGTTACTCATGTGTTTTCGTTGTGTGATTTATTGGGTGCCACTGGCTTTGCCAGTGCGGTTGTGTGTCGTTGGGTAGGTTTGGCCGAAGGCCATGCGCACCCAAACGCGCTGTGTTGTTGTTGGTGACGGGTGCCATGCCCACGCTTGCGTGGGCATGCTAAGAGTCGCTGAATGAATGCATGCCCACGCAAGCGTGGGCATGGCACCCCTTTCTGGGCCAATATCGTCGTCCTACGAAGGCGAGCTGCCTTTGTAGAGCTTGCGGCCGATGTTGTGGTGGTACTGGGTCCAGGCACTTTCGCTGTTCGCGTCATCTCGCAACAGGGCTTCAAAGTGATGGATCTTGGCGTCCAGGTTGTCCAGGTGGTGCAGGGCGATCGCTTCGACCGTCATCGGAACCGTGGGGCTACCGAATTCGTTTGTGCCATGGTGGCTGACAATCAGGTGGCGAATTCGCAGGAACAGATCGTCGGGAATCTTTTGCCCGCTCATCTGCTCGGCTTCGGCCCGCTTGGCTTCCAGCATCGAAAGCCCCAGCACGATGTGCCCGATCAACTGACCTTCGTCGGTGTAAGTCAGGCCATGTTCGCAATTGAGCTCGCGAATCTTGCCGGAGTCGTGCAGGAACGCCCCGATCAATAGCTGGTCGCGATCGACATTCGGATAACGATCGGCGATCAGGAGGATGATCTCCATCAGGTTGACGACATGTTCCAGCAGTCCGCCGCGATAGGCGTGATGATTCTTCACGCCGGCAGGCGACTCGGTGAACTTCCGCATGAACTCTTCGTCAGCCAAGTAACACTCGCCCAAGTCGCGAAGATGAACGTTGGAAATTCCCCGCAGCATCTCGCCCAGGCGGACCGCCATGTGGTCCTTCGCCTCATTGGAGACAACTACGAAATCGGCTTCGTCGACTTCGTGCGGGGCCGCCTTGCTGATTCGCGTGGCGATCAGCTGCATCGCTCCTTGGAAGAGCTGGGCCTTGCCAACCACGCGGACAAAGTCGCCATTCTCGAACTGACGGGCGACCTGATCCGTGGCATTCCACATCCGCGTGCTGATCGAGCCGGCCTTGTCGGAAAGCTCAAGCTGCAGATAGGTATTGCCTTGGCGATTGGTCCGCAGCTGCTTGTCGGAGGCCAGGAAGACCTGATCGACAGCCAGCTGGTCGGTTAGTTCGTTGACGAAGCGGCGTCCTGTCGCTGGTGACGCGGGGGCCGCCTGAGAAGAGGGGGTCTGGGGGTCTTTTTGATCGGTTGCCATAAGGAGACCGATTCTAGGCCTCGGCGCCAGTAGTCACAACCGGGCAGCAGTCACAAATGCCACGCGTTGGTCGTAAACCACTAGGACGACAAAGCCTGTGGGTCTAAACTAGCATCTTCGCCGGTTAAGACACCAAGCGGTGGAGAAAGGTTCGTTCGAGAATTCGTATCCTCACGACCCGGCCTCTGCCGATCCACAATTGTTTATTGTCGCTGAATGCTCCGCATTCAGCTTAAACAATCATAGCGAACTCCGCTGTCGTCGCCGGCCTCATGGTACAGTCGGCCCTGACGGCAACCCCAAAATAACCCCACTCACGAATCGACGAACATGGCCAAGAAACCTAAGAACGCGATTAGCCCGACTCGAGCAGAAGATTATCCCGAATGGTATCAGCAGGTCGTGCGTGCGGCCGATCTGGCGGAGGTGTCGCCAGTTCGCGGCTGCATGGTGATCAAGCCGTGGGGCTACACGATCTGGGAGAACATGCAACGCGTGCTCGATCGCATGTTCAAAGAGACCGGCCACGAGAACGCCTACTTCCCGCTGTTCATTCCGATGAGCTATCTGGAGAAGGAAGCGGAACACGTCGAGGGCTTTGCTAAAGAGTGCGCCGTGGTGACGCATCACCGCCTGGAGCCCGATGGCGAGGGGGGACTCAAACCGGCCGGTCCGTTGGAAGAACCGCTGATCGTGCGGCCAACCAGTGAGACGATCATCGGCTCGATGTACGCCAAGTGGATTCAGTCCTATCGCGACTTGCCAATTCTGATTAACCAATGGGCCAACGTGGTTCGCTGGGAACTGCGAACACGAATGTTCCTTCGCACGGCCGAGTTCCTGTGGCAAGAAGGACACACGGCCCACGCCACTGAGGCCGAAGCGCTCGAAGAGACTCGCAAGATGCTCG
>CAYLRE010000016.1:0-33919 GCA_964385715.1 uncultured Planctomycetaceae bacterium | reverse complement strand
AGCGATGCGGCTTCGTTAATGTTGCCGGCGTCGAGCGCGAGTTGCGCGGTCGCCAGATGGCATTCGATCTGACAAATGATCCGGGAGGATGCGGTCGGCACGGTCGCCGCTTGTCGCTCGGCCGCCTCGGCGTAGCCCATGCGAGCAAAGGCATGAGCGAGGTGGACATGTTCGAGTTGTGCGGCCCGTCGACGAGCCAATTCGGCGTTCAACGCCTGGCGCACGGCACCAAACGGTTGCCGGTGCTTTTGGGCATCTTCCAATAAGTGCGGATGAGCCTTGCTGCTACTGGTTAACAGCGCGTTGTAGAAATCATCACGCACCGCCGCGATGTCTGGCAACATGCCAGCGAGCGAGGTTTCGGAACTGTGTGTCTCGGGCCCACGACCACTGATCGCCGAGGCCATTAGAATCGTTCCGGCCAATGTTGCTGCGGCTTCAAACAGCCAATCCTCCTCGGAGAGCGAACCCTGCGGCCGCGAGAGAAGCGAGTCGAGCGTGACCTGCTGCACCACGAAGCGGCGGTACCGGCCCTGGTTGTCGATGTGACTGGGGTCCCACTGTCCAAAATGGTAGTTGGGGCGGCGATTGACCGGATGATTGAAATCATAGGCACGCGGATCGAAAGCCAACTCTTGCAATAGCTCTGGATCGAAGTAGGCGTGCTCCAAGACCATCTCATGGGTCGAGCGCAGAATCTCGATCGCCTTGGTCACGACCGCCTCGTAACGCCCCTCCGTGACCCCAGCTCCTTCGATATAGAGCGGCACCGGGCGCACACGTTCGTGAGGATAGGTTTCGATCTTCTGTTCGGTCTCCAGTACCGCGACGGGGCGATGTCCAATGTAGTCGTTCAAGGAAGTCAACGCGGCATCGACGACCGAACCACTGGTCTCTTGAATGTCTCGACCGTGTTCCTGGAGCACCGCTTCGTATACGCGTCCCAGGAAGAAGGCATTGAATAACGTTGCGTCGTCCTGGTGAAAGAGCAAATCGCGATGAAACTCACGATAAGCAGGAAGAACCTCGTCGTGCGCCAGGTGGATGATGGAGCGTGCCTGGGCGGCGTCTCGAAAGGTGGTCCCTTCGGCGCCAAGCTCCTCCAGCCGCAACAGCAGCAGTCGCTCTAGCGTCTGCCATGGTCGCTCGGCAGCCGCATCCTCTTCTGCAAGATTCTCGATCGCGCGATAGAGGCGGTCGAGATTGGCAAACAGATGATAGTCGGCCGCTCCCGAAGAGAAGTTCAGGTAGCCAAGCGTCCCGTCGAGTGCGGTCAGTTCGTCGGCGGAAAGCTGGTTCGATTGCATTCGTCAGGAGAAAGAGCTGTTAACGTCGGTGGTCTGCGGGGCGAGCGTATCTCGAGAGTTCCAGTATCTCAACAACCTGTTTCTCAAAATCCCAAGCCAATACCCGAGATCCCGGTTCCAATCGGCATTGGCGGCCTTGAGTAGATATTTCGCGCGGCGTTCTAGAGAGCCTATCACGGGGCGGGGTTCACAACTAGCACCGCACAGAACCCCTACAAGCTCGACCTGCCGCCGGCCGTACGAGCATTGCCGATTTCCGTTGTTGCCCGCTGGAATCAAGACTTCAGAACGCCCGATGCCGCACGCGTTGTTGGCAGTCGGTGAGAAGCGGAAAATCGCCGGCGAGCGATCATTCGGCCCGCTAGGGAGCGTCAGAACCGGCATAGAAGGGCCATTTCGGGGAAAATCGCCCCGCAGAGGCCGAAAAAATGGCGATTCCGCGGCGATTGATTATCATAGATAGCTGGGCAGCTCTCGCGATCGATATGCCATACCATTGGCCGCCGGGACGCTGACATCATTGACTGAGATTAGGCCTCGACTCGGAGCGTTCGCTGTGAATCATTTCGTACCGCTTTGGACTCTGCGGAACCTCGTCACTCTGGTGACTTTGGCGGTTCTATTCACGACTGCCCTTCCGCCTGTCGAGGCTCAATCGGGCCGCTCGCCTTTGATTCGCGAATCAACTGCTCAGCGCCACGGCCTGACACGGGCTTGGTTCCATCGTGTGCAGATGGACTCCGGTCGCGATCGCGTAGAAAACATCACCGTCGGCGATGGCGTTCTGTTCGTACAAACATTGCGTGGGGTAATCAGCTCCGTCGACGCCGAGACCGGAAAGATGCATTGGCATCGTCGTATCGGCAGCATCGATCGACCGACGACGGCCGTCGGCATCGGTCCCGACCACGTAGCGGTGCTCAACGGACCCACGCTTTACGTCATGGACCGCGTCAATGGCAACATCCTCTGGAGTCGCCGTACACATGGCGCCCCAGGCGCCGGACCGGCCGTTAATTCACACTCCGTCTATGTCGTAAGCAACCTGGGAGTTCTTCAGGCCTACTCGATTCATAATCCCGATCGCAGCGCCTGGCGCTATGCGTCGGTGGGATTGAGCGACGTGCAGCCGTACGCAACCGAAAGGAGTGTCGCCTGGCCGACCGAGTCGAAGTTCTTCTACGTGGTTGAGAGCGGGACCATCAATCCTCAATTTCGCATTCAAACAGGCGAGCGAATCGTCGCCCGTCCGGTCTACATCAGGCCCTTTCTATTTGTTGGCACGCTCGGTGGTCACCTTTACAAGATCCACGAACGGACTGGTTCGCAGCAGTGGCGATTTGCCGCCGGGGCTCCCATCAGTTCACGACCCCTGGCCACCGGTGAAAAGGTCTTCGTGGCCACGGAAACCAACGGCGTCTTCTGTCTCTCTGGCAAGGTATCCGACGAAATGCTCAAGGCTGCTGAAGCCGAGGCAGGGCAAATCGATCGAAGTGCCGCCGTCGATGGCGAAGAACTGTGGTGGACGCCTCGTGTGACCGAACTGCTGGCGGCTAGCCCCACGCGACTCTATGGCCGAGATACCACGGGCAAGACACTCGTCCTTCGCGCCGACAATGGAGCCGTGGTCGATACGCTCCCCACGCAGCTATCGGACCTGACGGTGACCAACGATCGGACCGACCGGATTTACCTGGCAACCCGCGAAGGACTGATTCAATGCCTTCGCGAAGTCGCCCTGCCCGAGCCGGTGGTACATGCGAATCAGATCGTCGTCAGAAAGAAAGCCCCCGCTGGGGACGGCGACGAGGACGACGAGGAATTCGAAGACGAGTTCGAGGATGAAGACGACGAATTCGTTGACGAAGACGACGAAGGTTTTGAGGACGAAGACGACGAGCTGTTCGAGTAGTCGTCGCCTGAGCCGCCTCTCGCGTCAAAGCGGTCTAGCCTCATTCGATTCCGAAGGCCCTGCCGTGCTCACCTGTAGCCGGAGACACCCACTGGCGGTCTCGCTAGGGAGGGCCAGGAAGAGCATCTCTGTTCGCCTGTATGAAGCGGAATTAGCCCCTTCTCTCCTTCGGCTGGGCGTACTGTTCGAGAGCCGGTCTCTCCTGGTACGATAGCCGATCCACCCACCCGTACACGCGACCGCCGCGTTACGACAAGCTCCGGCGCGACGAGCGGCGACAGCGGACAACACCCGCGGCGTCCTCTCGGCCACCAGCGTCTATTTTCTCAGCGCCGAATCTGCAACAGGTATCAGGCGAATCTCAACGACAGCTTCTGACAAAAAGCAAGACATGAACTCACCACGGATTGAACGCGCTTTGTTGAGCGTTAGCGACAAGACCGGACTGACCGAATTTGCCCAAGGCCTTGTCGCCGCAGGCGTCGAACTCTTTAGCACCGGGGGTACGCGACGACACCTGGAAGAGGCCGGACTCGCGGTTCGCGACGTGGCCGACTACACCGGTTCTCCCGAGATGATGGAAGGTCGTCTCAAGACGCTTCATCCCAAAGTCCACGGTGGAATTCTCTGCCGTCACGATCGCCCCGACGACATGGCGGCCCTCGCGGAACACGATATCCTCACGCTGCCGCTGGTCGTGGTGAACCTTTATCCGTTCGAAGAGACGATTGCCCGAGCTGGCGTGACGCTCGACGAAGCGGTCGAGAACATCGACATCGGCGGACCGACCATGGTTCGTGCCGCGGCCAAGAACTACGCCTTCACCACGATTGCCACCAGCCCCGATCAATACGACGGCATTCTATCGCAGGTTGCCGATCAAGGTTCGACCACGGCGGAGCTCCGTCGCGAGCTGATGGAAGCCGCATTCGCTCATACCGCCCGTTACGATCGCATGATCGCCGAGTTCTTCGCCAGTCAATCGGCCGGCGACGAGTCGGGACCTTTCCCCTCGGTTCTGTCACTCGGCTTGGAGCGACAAGCGGTCCTTCGCTACGGCGAAAATCCTCATCAAAAAGCGGCTCTTTACTCCATGCCTGGCAGCCGCGGCAACAACTTGCTAAATGCCGAACAACTCGGCGGCAAAGAACTCTCCTACAACAACCTACTCGATCTGGACGCTGCTCTGTCGATCGCCCGTAGCCTGCCGGACTCGGGTGCGGTCGTCATCAAGCACACCAATCCCTGCGGGGCCGCCTCCTCCGACTCGCTGGCCGCGGCCACGGAAGCTGCCTTTGCCGGCGATCCGGTCAGTGCCTTCGGGTCGGTGCTCGGTTTCAATCAGGTCGTCGACGCCGAAACGGCCGAGTGTCTGGCCGAGCCAGGCAAGTTCGTGGAGGCGATCGTCGCCCCTGGCTTCAGTGACGAGGCCCTTGAGATCCTTCGTACCAAGCCGAAATGGAAGGCTAACGTACGGCTGCTCGATGTCGGAGATTTCACCGTCGCCGAAGGAGCCATGCAGTCGCGTTACCTCGAAGGTGGCCTGCTGCTGCAAGAGAGCGACAACGAGCCCGATCTGTACGACGAATGGAAAGTCGTGACCGAAACGCAGCCGACCGAAGCCCAGCTAGCCGAACTGCGTTTCGCCTGGACCATGGTGCGGCACGTCAAGTCGAACGCCATCGTGCTCTGCAAGGATCGCGCCCTGCGAGGTGCCGGTGCCGGACAGATGAGTCGCGTCGATTCCGTCGAAATCGCCATTCGCAAAGCCGGCGACCATGCCCGTGGTAGCGTGCTCGCCTCCGACGCGTTCTTCCCCTTCGCCGATTCGATCGAGCGAGCCCATGAAGCAGGCATCACCGCGATCATCGAACCGGGTGGGTCCCGCCGCGATGACGAAGTGATTGCCGCGTGCAACGAGCACGGCATTCCGATGATCTTTACTTCGCGTCGACACTTCAAGCATTAGATCGACTGGAAGCATCAGCTTCCGGCCAAGAACACGAGCGAGTCAAACACCTTGACGACTATCCTCGACAAAATTGTCGCCACGAAGCGTGAAGAGATCGCCGCCGCCAAGGCTCGCCGCAGTGTCGAAGAGCTGCAGGCTGCAGCCGATGCTGCCGCGCCGCCGCGCGATTTCTTCGCCGCCTTGGCCAGCGGGGACGATGTGCGGTTGATTGCCGAGGTGAAAAAGGCCAGCCCCTCCGCCGGTCTGATTCGCGAGGACTTCGATCCGGTCACGATCGCCAAGACGTACGAAGCCCATGGTGCCAGCTGCATCAGCGTTTTGACCGACGAATCGTACTTTCAAGGTAGCCTCGAATACCTTACCCAAGTTCGCGCCGCGGTAGAAATTCCGCTGCTGCGGAAGGATTTCATCCTCGATCCGTACCAGCTGCTCGAGGCGCGAGCTGCCGGTGCCGACGCGGTGCTATTGATCGCGGAATGCCTTGATGACTGCAATCTGCGTTCGCTACACAATCGGGCTATCGAACTTGGTATGACGTCGCTGGTGGAATACTACGAACCGCAAAACCTGGCCCGCGTGGTCGAGGCAGGAGCCAAGCTCATAGGCGTGAACAACCGCGACCTGCGATCGTTCGTGACCGATCTCGAACACACGATTCGCCAGCGGGCCGAGATTCCGCAAGATTGCGTGGTGGTCGGCGAGAGTGGAATTCGCACCCGCGAAGACGTCGATCGCCTGGCCGCCGCCGGGGTCGATGCGATTCTCGTTGGCGAGTCGCTGATGCGTCACGATGACATCGGCGCCGCCGTCGACGCTCTGTTGGGCAAGTAACGCGGGGCCCACTTGGGAAGATAACGCGAGTGCCGGCAACTTCGCCGCAGCGCGCCACCTACGTTCTTTCCCACCACCTTCACTCGACCGGTTTTTGCGGCCGCGAAGCACGCTTCTGAATCAGCGTGCCCAGTTTGCGGCCGGTCGTGCTCAGCGGATAGTCGTCCAATTCGGTCAGGCGGAGCCACTTCAGCGGAGCCGCCGGCTCGCTACCATTTCGCTGCGAAGAACTCTTCGTCTTCTTCGCCTTTGTTTCTTTCACTGGGCCAGCAAGATGCTCCGCCTCGAAACATTCGAGCGTAATACGAAATCGCGTCACGCCATGCTTGATCGTGGTGAGATGTTCGCCCGGCTCGATCTCCACACCCGTTAGCTCCGCGACCTTGCTCGCCAATTCGGCACGGACGCGATCAGCCCGTTTCGCCTTGAGCGAGATGCGGGGAAAGTCCCACAGCCCGCTCCAACGTTCTCCCTCCTGGCATTGTCGCACCAACACGCGGCCGCGTCGTCGCACCACGATGGCGGCTTCGCGAATCGACTCCCACTGCGGCGGCTGCTTGGGCGGGGGAATCTTGTCCTGCAAGTCGGCCGCCTTGGCCAGGCAAAGTTCGGCCGCCGGGCATTCATCACACTTCGGATCTTTGGGAGTGCAGACTAGCGAACCGAGTTCCATCAATGCCTGATTGAGCCGGCCGACATTCTTTTCCGGCAAAAGCGCCTCGGCGAACTCCCATAACTGGGCCTCGCCCGCCGTACGATGCGGATCGTCCTTGAGCGCCATCAGACGTGCGAGTAGCCGCCGTGTGTTGGCCTCGAGAATCGGCTCCTTGGCATCGAATGCGATCGAGAGAATCGCCCCCAGCGTGTAGCGACCAATTCCAGGCAAGCGAGCGACGTCTTCCGAGCTGCGAGGAAACTCACCGTCGAATTCATCCACGATCATCTTCGCCGCCGCGTGCAACTGACGGGCCCGACGGTAGTAGCCAAGTCCCTCCCTCAGCCGCAGGACTTCTTGTTCGTCGGCCGCGGCCAAGCGTTCGATCGTCGGAAACGCCTCCGTGAATCGCAGGAAATATGCCTCAACCGTGGCCACCTGAGTCTGCTGCAGCATGATCTCGCTGACCCAAGTGTGGTAGACATTCGTCCCACGCCGCCAAGGTAGATCACGAGCGGTCCGCTGATACCAGGGAACAAGGCGACGTCGAAAAGACTTCAACCAGTCGGCGTCGGGAAGCGGTGCCCCATGGGCCTTGGACCTGGTTTTCGACGTTCGCTTCGCCATCGTGGCATCCTGCGTTTTGGAGGTGGGGCGTTGGGCTGTTTGGACATTCGGAATCCTCCGCGGCCTGAGTGCGTGATTGTAAGGTCGATATCGCCACAGAGACAGGGATGTGCGTGCCTGAGACAAATGGGCAGAGGAAGCCGAGTCGGTTCCTCACGGTGCTGGACGATTCGTGCGTCGTCGATTAACCTGCATGCCATCCTGCCAGCCAGGTGTGTCGCCCTAAGACCCTTAAGAACGTTCAGCGATTACGGAATCCTCTTTGTCTGCGAAACGAAAACAAAACGAAGCGAAGCCGGTCCGGCGTTCGGCCCAAGATGTTCGCGTTCATCAGGTTGCCGGACAGAACGCCTGGGAGCTGCTGCACCCCCGCTGTTCGCTCGATCGCAAGGAAGACATGGAAGAGGTTCGGTCGATGCTCACGATGGGCGAATTTGAAATCGCTCAGGAAGAACTTCGCTGGCTGCTGGCCGATTGCCCGAACATGATCGAAGCCCATCAGAAGTTGGGCGAGATCGCCCTCGAAGCGGAAGACTTGCCGTTGGCCCGCGGCCACTTCGGCCACGCCTATCGAGCCGGCCTGCAAACGCTCAAGAAGGCAGGCATGCCCCGACCGCTTCCCCATGCTCGCGAGGCGAACCAGCCTTTCTTCGAGTCGGGCAAAGGCCTCGCCTATTGCCTAGTGAAACTCGACAAAAGGAAGATGGCAGAAGAGGTTGTCGAAGTGCTGTTGGCCTGTGACGAGAGCGATCCGTTGGGCGTGAAGGGTTTGCTGGCGGAGTAGGACGGTTAGTCCTTTTCCACCCTTTTCTTCTCCTCGCCCGAGACAGGCACCACCAGCTTTCCCGTCTTCATGTCCCGGTACGTCGCCGCACCGGTGTAGCGGACTTTGACCTTCTCGTACTCCGCGCGAAAACGCCATTGAAACTCTGTGCGGGTTAGTGCTTGTCGCAGTTCTTTCCTCGCATCTTGCCAGGTGCGTGTGCCAGGCTCGATGTCGGTGCACTTGAGCAAGTGCAGACCGTGCGGCGAGTAGACAACTCCGCTCATCTCGCCCACCTTCAGATTGAACGCGATTTGAGCAACGCTTGGATGCATTTCCCCATGTCGGGTTAGGAAGCCCAAGTCACCGCCATCTCTTGCGGAAGGAGCCTGAGAATATTTCTTGGTGGCATCGGCAAAGCTAAGCTCGCCCGATTCGATCTGCTCGCGAATCACCACGAGCTTCTTTTCGAGTGCAATGCGTGAATCGTCATCTTGCGTCGCGAGCAGTAGAATCTGAGAGACCCGCAGCCGTCGCCCATCGTAGTGACCTCGAAAATCGAGGAAGTACTTTTCTAGCGCCTCGTCAGTTATTGTCTTGTCCAAAAACTTCCGCCAGCTGAGCCGCCAATGAAGATCTTCTCGAAGCGCCTGTTCGGTGATCCGCCGGCTCGCCAGGTGCTCGGCAAGCGTCGTCTTGCGCGCCGCCAATTGTGCCGTGAGCTGTTTTACTTCGGCATCGACCGCGTGATCGCTGGCAGCCTGTTTGGTACGCCGCAGATGCTCAAGCACCGTCCGCTGATCGACGATCTGCTCAAGCATCTGAGCCGTGAAGAGATTGCGACGGTGGACCGACATTTTGCGATCGCCCACGAGTCGCAACAGGGCCTCGTCAACTTCCGCCACGTAGATAGGCACGTTGTTCACATAGGCCGCGACCACCGGCGGCAGCTGAGTCGCCTTATCGGCACGATCGTCTGCCGCGCCTTCCGCGCGAACCTCGGCCGCAGCGAATAGAATCGCCGCCTGCGCCAAGAGCACGAAATTAGCCGCGCGTGCTGCTGCCCTCATGTTCTTGCGTCCTCGCGTTACAAGAAGGTGCCCTATCCACCTATCGAATCGCAACACTGGCCGGACATTATTCCCGTGTAGCCGCGTCCTCGATTGATTGCCCCTGAGGTTCGCTACCAACATTCCCTTGCCCCCTACGGCAGTGGCAAATCCTTAAACTCGAACGTCACGTCTCGCTTAACCAGAGCCCCTGGTGTCCTATAGATCAGCCGGTAGTTGTCGATCGAATCATCGTCCTCAAGCACGAAAAAGTAGCCGGCACCCGTTTGGGTGGTCACAGCATCCGGATCATCGACCGCGTCGGCCATCTGCTGCCTCTTACCGTCCAGCGATTGCAGATAGATGTCGTTGGTAGAAACCCAACTCGCCAAATGCGATTCGAGAGCTCCAGCGTCGTCCTGGAATTGCACGCGAATACGAACTTCCCAAAGCGCCTGATTCTTGCGGACCTCGTTGAGCACAACGGTCACGTCGCCTACCCTCTGACGCACATCCTTCGCGGTCGCCAGTCTTTCAAAACGAAACGTCTCGATGCGGCCGGGCAACAGTGCCGAAATCGTACCGCGAATCGACTTGATCTGTTTGGCGTCTCGAGATGGCAACGCCAGATGAACAGGAAACTCGCTCGATTGTTCAAACACGTCGAGCGCGAGTTTTCCCCGGCGGGTCACAGGCAGTTCACTCTCTCCACCTCCTAAGAGTCCACCTTCGTCGACCTTGGCCGAAAAGCTGTCGAAGTTGACGGTCGCCGCGATCGGAGTCAGCCGCGGCTCCCAAGCCGCTTCCAAGAACAATTCAAGTCGATTCACGTCCGACTCGCGTAGCCCACGACGGGCTCGCATCCGCACCGCTTCAAAGCGAAACGCCCCATCGTACGCCACGAACTCCGAACGCCAACTGCCGTCCGTCGAGCGATCGACCAATGCCACGCCTGGCACAACCTGATCCCCTTCGTCGGTTACGTAAGGCTTTATCGCGAGCTTTGCCTGGGCAGCAACTTGATCGACCGCCTGCCAAAACGGGACACCTTCGACGGCGAGCGTGATTTCAGGGTCGGCCTTTTCTTCCGCCGCGTGTTCTTCGTAGTCAACAAAGCGATTGCCGGTCTGCTCTTCAATCATCTTGAGCACGGCCGATAACTTGGTCTTTTCGACGTCTAGCGTGACGGTCGTCCCGGAAGTCGAAGCCACCGCCTGTTTCAGCCGCAAGGCGTCACCAATCTTCTGAATTCGGCCGCGCTGTTCGGCCGACATGCGGGGATTGGGAATCGACAGATAGGGAAGTACCGCGGGCCCCAGTTCCAGCAGCTTCTTCTCCGCCGCTTCGCGGTCTTGGAGCGTGTCGGCACCGAGCATCCGCTCGAGCCGCTCAACCTTTTTGGCAAGCTCTGAACTCTGTAACTCTGGATTGGGCGGAGCCTCTACCTGCCCGAGGGCGAGTCCCGCCGTAATCAATAGAACGCCTAACATCCGTGACTACCTCCCGATGGTTACCCCGAAACGCTAACGCCCTATTGTACCCGGGCCGGCAGCAGCGGACCAAGGTTACCAACCTCGATCTGACGAGCAGTTGGATGCGGCCGGAGACAACTCCCGTCGGGCGGGCCGTTTGTGACGTAGAGTTGTAGTAGCCATTTTCCTCCTACATCAGCCGGCTATCGACGCATGACAGACGCTACCAGGCGAGTTTTGAGGGTCTGCGTCAGGTCGCTGTTTAGCGGGCCAGCGCTCCCCTGGTTGATCCTGCCACTGTTGTTCGCGGCGAATCCGCAGGCGGACGCCGCGGAGTTCATGATCGCCACCGATGTCGATGGCCAGCGGTTTGAAGGCCGACCACTCTTCTGGTCGCAAGACCGCGTGCAGCTGATGCTCCGCGATGGTCGGCTCTTCGAGTTCCCGACTACCAGCGCCACCAACTTCAGCAAGACGGCCGACCACTTTAAGAGCTACTCTGCGGCCGAAGTTCGCAGCCGCCTGGCGGCCGAGCTGGGACAGGACTTCGAAATCACCAGCACCGGGCATTACCTGGTCGCCCACCCCAAGGGCCAACGCGATCGCTGGGCTCGACGGTTTGAAGATCTGCACCGCCAGTTCGTCCATTACTTTACGGTCCGCGGCTTTGAAGTCGAAGAGCCTTCGTTCCCGCTGATCGCGATCGTGTGGAAAAACCAAGACGAGTACCGCCGGCACGCTGTGCGCACGGGGACCGCCGTTGGCAAGAACGTGCTCGGCTATTACTCGCCAAAGACCAATCGCGTGCACTTGTACGACGAAGCCGATGACAAAATGAGCCGTAAGGCGTGGCAGCGAAACGCCTCCACGATCATTCATGAGGTGACCCACCAGACCGCCTTCAATACCGGCGTGCATCGACGATTCACCGGCTGTCCCCGTTGGGTCGCCGAAGGCCTGGGCCTGATGTTCGAGGCACCCGGCGTTTACGACTCGGCCCGTCATCCGTTGCCGCAAGATCGCATCAATCGGGCGCAGCTCGCCAACTTCCGCCGCGTCGCCTCGCAACAGGCCAAGGCCGAGCTTGTGGAAATGATCGCGTCTGACCAGCGGTTCCGTAACAACGTTCGCCTGGCCTACGCTCAGAGCTGGGCTTTCTCCTACTATCTGGCCGAGACCCAACCCCGACGCTACACCGAGTACTTGGCCCGCACCTCTCGCCGAAAGCCAGGCACGATCTACAGCTCGACGGAGCGACTTTCCGACTTTACGGCGGTCTTTGGCGACAACTTCGACATGCACCAGTCCCGCTTCGAGCAGTTCATGCGAGACCTGCCTTAAGAGCAGGGCAGGGTGCGTTCTTTAGGGCCGCGTGCATTCTTTCCTTGCCCCCGCGGCGCGATACAATGGTGCTCGGCATTGATGTGCTCACGCTGGGCCTTTGGCACATAAACTCTTGACCACGCAACGACCAAGGAAGCTTTCATGTCTCTTAGCATTCGCCCCTTTGCATTTCTGTCACTATTCTGCCTACTGACGATCACCGTGATCGGCGGATGCTCTCCATCGACCGATAAGATCCGAGAAGCGGGCGGCGAAGCGTCAACTGACGACGCCAGTGCTGAGGAAGACGGCTCTGACACCGCGGCGGCCGAACCGAGCGACGCGGCCGCTGACGACAAACCAGCCGAGGCCGCTCCCGCACCTGCCGGCGACACACAGAAAGTCAGCCTGGCCGGCATGGACTTGGCGCTGCCCGCGTCTTGGAATAAGGAGACTCCCAAGTCGAGAATGCGGCTTGCCCAATATCGAATTGGTGACGCCGCCGATGAGAAGAACTCGGCCGAGTTTGTCGCCTTCAGCTTCGGTGCTAGCGGGGTCGGCGACAACGTTCGCCGTTGGGTCAAACAGTATCAGCCGGAAGGCCGCACGCACAAAGTCCATCAAGGAACCAGCAAGTACGGTCCTTATGTCATCGTGGAATTGAGCGGAACCGAGAACCGCTCGGTCGGCGGACCGATGTCTGGCAATAGCCGCCCCGTGCCAAACGCGCGTACGTTTCAGGTGATCCTCTCCCCCACCGAAGGACAGATGGTGTTCCTGAAACTCTATGGAGCGGACGCCGTCGTCGCCGCACAGGGAGACGCGCTGCGGGCAGCGTTCGGGGGCTCCAAGGGAACGGAGGACGAAATTCCGGATGCCGATCTGGGGCTCTAAATAGTTAGCAATAGGAGACGAAGCCTGCCACAGCAAACTCTCCCGCAATAAACAATAAACAAGGTCGACTCATGTCCGTGAACACCAAAACCGTGAGCGGTCGCCGCTCCGTTCGCTACGACAGCTACGACGACGTGGTCGCCGACGCCGAGCGATTGGCGGCCGGCAGCGTAAAGACCGTCGGCAATTGGACGTTCGCCCAGATCCTTGAACACCTGGCGATTTCCTTTAATTCGTCGATCGACGGCATCCCCTTCAAGGTTCCGCTGCCAATGCGGATCATGGGTCGGTTGTTCTTCAAGTCGAAGTTCCTCAACAAGGAAGTTCCCTCCGGCTTTCAGATTCCCGACGGCGCGCGGGGACACTTTCTACCGCCCGACTCGACAGAGGTAGCCCAAGGCATTGCTGATCTCAAAGCGGCCGTCGAGCGCTGCAAAGTCGAGACGCAGCGCTGCCGCCACCCGCTGTTCGGAGAACTAACGCTCGCCGAATGGGAAAAGTTCGGCCTTCGTCATGCCGAAATGCATATGAGCTTCGCGATGCCGGCCGACGGCTAGCAGCCTTCGCGATACCGTGCGGCTCTTACGAAACCCGCACGTTGGCCACGGTCAGGTCCATGTCGACGGGGGCAGGCTTGCCACCACCGTGCCAGATGTTGAACCAGAAGCGTTCGATTCGTAGCCGCGGATCTTCGCGAAAACGCATTCCGGTCTGCGAAACGACCGGCTCGTCATTAATCCAAGCTCGCATTTCTCCATCGCTCTGACCAACGGTGTTGAGCTTGACCGTGCCGCGGAAGGTGTACCACTTGTCGCGAGCGAGCTTGTAGGAAGCGCCATCCTTCTGCCAAGGAATGTTGTCACCCCAGGCCTGCTTCTGGTCCATGTGGTAACAGTAGTAGCTGACGTTGACGAAATCGTGGTTGTTCCCATTGAATCCGAGTCGCGCGGACCAGCCATTCTTACCATTCGCCTTGCGACCACCCCAGCCACCGCGACCGTAGGTGCCGACCAGGCCAGGCAACTTGCCGTGGCCAGTGAATGTCTTGCCGAACTTGATCGAGTACTCGAAGGTCGCTTCTTCCGGCTCCATCACCTCGCCCACGCGAAGGAAGCGGCTGAAGTCGGCACCCAGGTTGGATCCCTTGGGCACGTCGATGTGCAACGCTTTCTGCGAATCAGAAATGTCGGTCGCGACATCGACCCGTTGGGTCAGCGTCGGCACCATGCCGACTCCCCAGTTGTCTTTCCACCAGTTCTCCGCTTCAAACTTCTCGAAGAAGGCATACGCCGGAGGGGCCGGAGCAGTGTTCTCGCCAGACTCCGATCGACGACGTCGGCGGCGGAGACGCGGAAAGGCATCAGCGGAAGAACACATCATGCCAGCTGGCAGGGCCGATAGCGCGAGACAGAACTTACGACGGTTCATGGACAAGCCTTTGAAATCCAGGAATGGGCGATCGGGGTGGGACGAAGGTGGTTCGCGCGGGGCGAAAACGAACGGGTGTCTGCTTCGTTGAAACCACGGGAGGGTACGCAGATTAAAGCAGACGATCCGCCATAGTGCAATCTCGCGGTCGCACCGAAACCAGCAGCCGCAATGCGATTGCCACCTGCGCATTTCCGCTTCACCGGCGTTTTCAATAATCCCGTACGCCTCCTAAATCGTTGGCATTGCTGCATTTGTCATGTATGATGCAACCGCAATGTGCCTGGAGAGAATGTCTCCGGTACGAACGATTTTCGACTCGGGCAGCAGATATCCAAGAACTCGGTTTAGGGGAGAATCCGCGATGATGGAACGCTTTCTTCGGTCATTCACAATCATTGCCGCTCTGTTGACCGCCGCGGACGACGCCCACGCTGTGGCAATCGACTGGGTCACCGTTGGCGACCTAGACAACGACTGGGACGTGCAGCCTCAAGGCGCATTCGGCAAGGTGACATACGAATATCGTATCAGCAAACACGAAGTAACCAACGCGCAATACGTCGACTTCTTGAATGATGTAGCCACGAGCGACCCGTTCGCACTCTACGATGCCGACATGGGCAGCAGTTCCAGAGGTGGGATCGTTCGTACTGGATCCTCGGGCAGTTATTCCTATGCCGTTAAACCAAGCGCCGTTGGACAAGGACCGGGAGGCAGCGACTATGATTTCACGAACAAACCAGTCACGTACGTATCGTGGTTCGACGCACTCCGCTTTGCCAATTGGCTCACCAGCGGAACAACCGAGAACGGCACATACCTGATCGCTTCCGGCGGCGCTGACTCGGGTGCGGTCACGATTCCCGACCATGCCTCGCTAGGTAATGGCCACGTCTTCTTGCCGACTGCCGACGAATGGTACAAGGCTGCGTATTATGATGGCAGCGCCTATTACGACTACCCGTCTTCGAGCAACGTCGCTCCCGACAACAATCTGCCTTCTGCGGACACCGGCAATTCCGCAAATTACGTTGATACGACAAGCGGCTTTGATTACACAACCGGCAACAGCAGTCACCCCATGACCGACGTTGGTGCATATAGCTTGTCGGTTGGCCCCTACGGAACGTACGATCAAGGTGGCAACGTATGGGAATGGAACGAGTCCCATTCGTTAGGTGGAAATCGGGCACTTCGTGGCGGATCGTGGGGAAATAACGTGGAGGCCACTGGTGCCAATGTGCGAAGTGGTTCCTCCGAATCCCATCAGTCCAGCAACAAAGGGTTTCGACTGGCCGCAACGGCGGCTTTGTGTGGAATTGGTGACGCCGACTGCGACGGTTATGTCTCGAACCTCGAAGATATCCAAGCAGCGTTTACCAACTTCACCGGGCCGGGTACGACGAACTGGACGACGCCGAAGACGCGTGCCCAGGGCGACGTTCACGGAGATGTCGGTGGTGCCACCACGGATCCTGCTGGTCACGATCAGGACGTCGACAACCTCGACATCCAAACCATGTTTACCAACTTCAATCCCGCTCCTGATGCCGCTGGTGACGTGCTGGGTGCTTCCGGTGATTTCGATCCGGCGATCCCCGATCTGATCTACGATTCGGCCACCGGTGAAGTGATTATCGACTGGGAAGGCAATACGCTGATCTCGTACGTGTTAAAGAACGCGACGAACAGCTTTATCCCGGGCAATCACAACACGATTCTGTTGGGTTCGTTTCCAACCGCCACGAGCAACGAGCTCTCCGAGTCGACCTCGTTCGCCGAACCGGGTGTGACGACGCGTAGTCTGGGTAACGTATTCCCGACTGGCTTGGACCTCGCGGGACTGCAAAGCATGTTGACAGTCAACTCGATCATTCTCTCGCTAGGTGGTCCACAGATTCCATTTGATCTAGTGGTCGGCGGACAGCCACCAGTTCCAGAACCCAGTACCTTGGCGCTTTCGGCACTGGCCCTCCTCGGCCTGGGACTGCTCGTACGACGAGATCGCAATCGCAAATAGTCGCAAGCATCGTATTTGGAAATCACATTCCGAGGCCTCGTCACGCTTTACCCACCCGGACCGGTGAACGAATTGAACATGGTCTGGAAGTCCTGGTTGTCAACGTCGCCATCTCCGAATGGATGGGGATGAACGTCGCCCTGCAGCCGCGTGCGACCGAACGAAGGTGCCGGCGGGTCGGGATTCGGTCCGGTAAAGTTAGAGAAGGCCACGATGATGTCCATGTTGTCGACATCCCCGTCCCCATCGCGATCGCCTGACGTAAGCTGCGATCGGAGCGGGCCGACGGCGTGAGAGTCGCGATAGTACTGCTGCAGTGCCAGCGTGGCAGCCACCGTGCTCCAAAGCCGGCCGCAGTTATTGCGTATAAGGCTTACGCTATCTAGCATCCAACTACCCCGTTCATGACCGACGGTTCCAGGTGGATTTTGTTGCAGCAGGAACTGCCGCATGGAGGCCTCCCACGTGCTCCAGTAATCGCCTCCCATGCCATACATGAACTCGGTGGCATAGAAGTTCCTGTACGACTCGTTGGGCATGCCGCCAATGATACGATCGAGTTCCCGATCAGCTGATTCACGCATGCCGAGTGCTTGTGGTGGGGCCCCCGTCTCGAGCGAGAGAAAACGTCCCATATGAGATGCGGCCCCGGCACCGCTATAGCCTACGGAAGAACCTGGAACTCGCCTGTACTTAAAGTTGACTTCGTAGTCTCCAAATATGGGGTCGGGATAAGTTGGCCCGATGAAGGGCTCAGGGTGCCTGGAAAGAAAACTCAGGACGCTATGAATGTCGTCCATAGTATCCTGCGGTTCCATCGCATCGACATCAATGCCGGCCCTTTCGCCGGCCAGGAATGCCCGCGTCATCCAGGCTGTAACCGAGATGTCTGAAAAACCAAGATGGGGTTCGTTGCAGGTATAAGACCAGGCGCGGCCATACAGCCTGTCGACTTCGGGATTTTCTCCCAGGCAGAACACAACCCGCGAGACCGCTCGTTCGACTAGGAGCGACAACTGTGCCTCGTTAACATTTCCAAACCCAGAGGCACGGCAGACACCGAGCGCCTCGGCCAACGCCATGGTGCCGATCCCTTGTTCGTACGCCTGCATCTCGTTTCTCGATAGATTTCCGTCGCCATCAATCTCACTCATCAAGTACAGGATGCCCTTCTCCACGACTTGACCATAGGTCGTATCGCTCGGGCCGATACCAGCCGCTAAGAAGGGAAGCAGCGCCATGCCCGTGGCCGCGACGCGATTCTCCGCCGCCGAACCAACGTGGGAACACTGTCCATTGCACGGCTCCGGCACACGGATGTACGGTCCCGTAGCCCCCTGATGATCGTAGTTCCAAGCGCCGTCGATATATTGATGACGGGCCAACCAATTGAGTCCCCTGTCGACGGCCGCCTCAGTCGCGTCTGAACCACCATACAACTCGGCTTGAGCCCGCCGACAGGCACGTCCGGCAACTCCATCGTCGCAGGAGAGGGATCCATGAGCACAGACGAGCCGCATGGCATCGGCAACGACCACCCCATTGGCGTTGCCATTGGCGATGACACGAACCGCTTCCTGCTCGATGTCACAGCTGCCTATTTTGTACCAGTAGCGTCCGTCACCATCGAGCTCCGCGCCCAAATAGCTCTTCGTCTGGTCAACAACGCTGCGCAGAATTCTCCGCTCTCCTTCGTAAACGGAGACGATGGCGTTACTCGCTTGACCGGCTGCCGGTTTGAAGAACGTCCAAACGCTATATTGCCCCGGTGTCAGGTTGGTGAACTCGTGCATGATCGTTTCGCCCGGAGTGCCTGTGGGCAACATTTTATGGCTGCCACCGACGGAATCACCGCTGACCACGTTCTGCCAACCACTGGTGGCGGTGTAGCCTGCGTCGCCATCGTCGATCGGCGCCGGCGCTTCACCAAAGCAACGATCGGCGTGGTATGGCCGCACGTTGGCACATTCGATCCGCACCGCGTCGGCCACAACCATGTGACTCATAAAGCCTTCGGCTCCGTCGACGGCGCCAGCGGCGGCCGAGACCACAATCTTCAACACGCCGCTGGTCGTCTCGTGCTCGCCCAACGGGTACCAAGAAAGCTCCTGGCCAAAACCGTTGGTCTCCACCAAAGGAGTCTTGCCAGCATCAAGCGCCGCTTGCCCTGAGTAAACTTCTTGATTCACACTCTCGGTGTGGAGTTGTGTCGCATCGTCCAAGACCTTAATGGGGGTCGTGTCGGAGTGACGCACGTGACCGGGCCAGTGAATCCAGACGTTGTACCTGCCTGGCTCGACGTTAAAAGTAAACGTCGCCTCAGTCGTGTCGGGCGCCTGATGGCCCTCGGCAATCAGGTAGTCGGCCGAATACGGCTCGCCGATTAGATCCGCCGGCACGTAGGGAGGCGTGCGAAACTTGGCCTGCTGGTCACCAAAGAAAGGATAGAAGTTTCCCGAGCCAGGAGGGGATTCAAATAGGGCCGGATAATCGTTGGCCGCGTCGTAGGTGGCCGAGTAAATGCTTCCATTGAGATTATCGCCATCGAACTCGGAATCGGCACAGGAGCTCGGGTCGACCGGCGGATAGTCCGGCACACTCGTCTGCGTCAGCACGGGGCCGAGGGTGTCGTCATTGGTCGAGCCGCTGGCAATGCCGGCAAAGAACTGCTCGCCGGCGGATTTCGTTGCCACCGCTTCATCGGCCGCACCATCGAGCTCAAACGTGTCGCGATGGGGACGCCAGTTGGCCAACCACACATCACTTGCACGCGGATCGATCGACTCAGGCGTCTGTGCCTGCACGGCGCCACTGTGATAGAGCACGTTCACGCTGCCGGCATGCCGGGCCGCGTAGGTGCCGGCCGTTTCATTCCACGGATCTTGGTTGCGAATGTCATCGACGACCAGTGTGGCGTTTGTCTTGTGATAGTCGAGCAGCACCACACGACTGGCGTCTTCATCGCCGAAACGGTGGGCCCGGTTGTTCATGCCGAAGCTAACGTCACCCGTGGTGTGCAGAGGACAACGGAGCAGGCTCGCGTCGTTATTGATGAAGGGCAGGATCGTCCCCGTCCAATTGTCGGCCGCGATTGCCTCTTCTTGTCCACGAGCCAAGAGTAGCCCGGCACCGATCTGGCGTTGATGATTTGCGCAGAGAGCCTGATTGCGGTCGGCCTGAAGCGCACTAATGGACGGCAGCAAGAGAGCCATCAACAGAATCACAATCGCGATCACGATCGTCAGTTCGACCAGCGTGAAACCGTTTCGGGAGGGCGAGGTCGCGTGCGAGCCGCCGTTACGTCGCGAGTGGACGCCGCTGTTAGCACTGGCAGAGCCAGTGGCACCCTGACGATTCACGTTAAAAATTCTGCCCGCTTTTTGCCTTGCCCACATAATTCGCTATCCCCTCATTTGAATGGCCCGAGAAGCCCGGATTAAAGCCCAAGAGACAGGAAACTTCAAGGTTTTTTAGAGTTCAATTTCCCGGCGCTCTGGGAAATACCTGGCTCTGGCCCATCATTCCCGCTTCAAGTGTCTATCCGCAAAGTCGAGATACAACTTCCAATCGAGCTCGGTGACATCGTGAGCACCGCGGCGAATGTGGTAACCAATCGACTCGCCGACCGACTTGTCGAGTTCCGGCATCTTGTCGGTGCCGAGACCTTTCTTGCCAAGAATCGTGTAGACCGACTCGGCCGCTTTGGCCGCCAAGAATTCTCCCCGTGGATCCGCCCAATCGTCGTCTTTGGCGCTGGCGATGTAGACCGGTCGCGGAGCCACCAGCGAAATGAGCATATGCTGATCCACAGGTAATTCGTCTTCCTTGTCGTTATATTTGTGAAATTTTTGGCAGAACCAGTGTGGGAAGTTCGTGTTGATGTGAATCAACTTCTCACCAAACCGACGCCGACTTAGGGCCGCCCCACCGCAACCGGAGTTGTTGGAAATCACCAATGCGATCCGCGGGTCGAGCGCTCCCGCCCACAGTGCGGTCTTGCCGAGTCGAGAGTGGCCCATGATGGCGATGCGGTCGCCGTCAACGACCTCGGGCATTCCTTGCAGCTCGGTCACCACCATGCGAATCCCCCAGGCCCAGGCGCCGATCGACCCGCAATCGTTGGCCTTGCGCGGCGCCGCCGGATCGCGACCGTGCAAGAAGGGATGGACGCCGTTCTTGAACCCGTCGTCGAAGTCAGGATCGATGTCGCCATAGTAAACGGTCGCCAGTCCGTAGCCTCGCTTGAGAATCATTTCGATCGGCCAGCGCCCACGGCTGCCACCGCGGGCCTTATCATTGGCGCGATTGTTAACCACCCCGCCCCCTTTGTCGTTGGCAATCCACGATTCGGAAAGCTTGATGCCAGGATCGCGATGAACCGTGTGGTTGCCACCGAAATTGAGCCCGAAGAAAACGGGCACGGGGCCTTTGGCATCGTTGGGCGTGTAGAGCAGAATCTGAATCTTGGAATGGTTCTTGTCACCCTCGGGGACAATGGTGATTTGGTGGCGCGTTGCCTTGCCATCGAGAGCCGTCTTGTCGTGGAGCGGTTCCTCCCAGACCTTATACTCAACGTCCGCTTTCGGTGCCTTCCCGTAGACGTGTTCCTCGAACAGCTTGAGGATCTCGTCGCGCCGCTGGTGATTCCACTCACCGGGCGTGGTGACCAGCGAGCCGTCGTTCGCCACCAGCGGATTGGGCAAGGTGTACTCTGGCACCTCGCTTTCAAGTCGCGTAAAGGGAATGAACTGGGCGTCGGCCGATTCGGGAGCAAAAGCGGACATGGTCAGGGCAATCCCCAGAAGGAGACATGTTGTATGGTGGTGTTGCATGATGGTCTGCCACGAAAGTTAAATGAGTTGCGAGTCCCTATAGTTTTACACCGCCGCAACACCGGACAACAAATAGGTAGCCGACAAAACCACCATCGACCGGTCAAACTTGCAGCCCCCAGCCGGCTGCTCTAGACTCATGCAAGCCGCCCGGCGACTGCCCACGAGCAATATCTTGTTGGTCGCCCGGCATACACGAATGCCTGACACACCTTCCCTTCCTGTTGGAGTTATTTGTCGATGAAAGATCAGCCGGCCAAAACTTCGTCCGCCGCAGCGACTTCCTCGGATCGACGTGACTTTCTCAAGACAGCCAGTGCCATGGGTGCCGGAGCGATGGTCGCCTCGGCCACCGCGCAGTCCCGCGCAGGTGATGCCAACGACACGCTCATCGGGGCTTTCGTCGGTTGTGGTGGAATTGCTAATCGCCACCTGGAAGAGATCATCAAACTCAATCGCTGTAAGATCGCCGCGGTCTGCGACATCGACGACAGCCGTTCCCGCCGCTTTGCCAACATCCTGGAAAAGCGAATGGGCCACCGCCCCATCGAAACCCGCGAGTACGAACGGGTGATGGAAATGGACGAGGTCGACTTCGTCATCGTCGCCACGCCTGATCACTGGCACGCCATTCCGACAATCGCCGCCTGTGCCGCCGGCAAGGACGTCTACGTCGAGAAGCCGTGCTGCCACAACATTCGCGAAGGTCGCGCCATGGTCGACGCCATGGAGAAGTACAAACGGGTCGTGCAAGTCGGCACGCACACCCGCAGCGCCCAACACATGCAGGACGCCCGCGACTTCGTCCGTTCCGGCAAGCTTGGGCAAATCACCAAGACGAAGACCTTCAACCGCACGAACATCACACCCTACGGCATGGGTCGCGTGGCCGATTCGAAGCCGCCGGCGAATGTCGATTACGATCGCTGGCTCGGTCCGGCGCCGCTTCGTCCCTTCAACCGCAAGCGATTCCACGGCAACTTCCGCTGGTTCTACGACTACGCGGCAGGGCTGCTCGGCGACTGGAACGTTCACCTACAGGACATCGTGATGTGGACGATGGACACGCCGTCGCCAGTTAGCGTCTCGGCGGTCGGTGGCAAGTACGCCCTGCTCGACGATCGCGACACGCCCGACACGCTCGAGGTACTCTACGAGTTCCCGGCTACGGAGATGAATCCCGAGTACGTTCAGGCCTATTCGATGACCTTCTGTCACAGCGAGTACAACCAGAACAGTGGTCGCGGGGTCGGCATCGAGTTCTACGGAACCAACGGCTACCTCTACACCAACTGGGACGATGGCTGGCTGGTCGAGGGCGATCCCAAGGATCGTGACCGCAAGGACCTCGGTCAACGAATTGAGAGCTTCGAGAAGAAGGGCTCGCGTGCCTCGTACGACGAGCACATCGCCAACTTCTTCGATTGCATTCGCTCGCGCGAGAAGCCGATCGCCACGCTCGACTCGCACTACAACACGGCCATCTGCTCGCACCTGGGCAATATCGCCATGAAGGTCGGTACACGGCTCTACTGGGATGCGGTCAAAGAGCTTTGCTACCACGACCGCGAACTGACCCGCGAACATGCCGAAGCGAACGCCATGCTCGGCCGCGTCGCCCGACCTGGCTACGAACTGCCCACGGTATAGAAACCGGGACCTGCGTCTAACGACGACGACGTCCGGCCACAAAGAGCGCTACCATCGCCAACGCGGAGAGTACCAACGTGCTCGGCTCTGGCACGGCGGCTCCCAGCACGATCAGGTCGAAGGGGACCAACGCCGCGCCCAGACTGGTGCTCACAGAATTGACCGACAACAGACTTTGCAGTCCAGGCAGGTCGAGTCCCGTTGGGAAGACGAACCCAATACTCCGCGTGGTCACACCCGCCTCGGCAAAGGTCGTCGCCTCCGCCAGTTCTCGGCTGGTCGAGGTGGTCACCGCATCAAATAGCTGGAGCGTATGAGCGCCGGGTATGAAGCTGGCTGACTCATTCTTGAGCACGTAAGAGAGCAACGTACCGCCGTCCCAATCAAGCACCACCTCACCCGTCGCGGGATCGTAGATCAGATCGGGAATGGCCGGATCGAGATCGCCGCTTGTGTCACCACCGCCGGCGTTGTAGGCCGCGAACATCGTCTGGATGTCTTCCACGTCGACGTCACGATCGTGCGGATTCAAGTACGAGGTCGCCCCCGTCGCACTGCCATGCACGTCACCCTGCAGCCGCCTCAGGTTCGTGCTAAACGTGCCAGGGCCCGTGAAGTTGGTAAACGCCGCCTGGATATCATTCGCCAGATCAACGACGCCGTCACAGTTGACGTCTCCCATGAAACAGGTGCTGGCGACGGGACGTGTTCCCACCGCTCCAACCAGTTGAGCAACGCTATTTCGGACGACCCCACCCTCGGCCGTGTGCACCGCTGAGTAGGAAAACTCTCGATCGAACACGCGATCGGCAATCGCGAGACCGGTAGGGCCGGTCGCCATCAGCGGTAACAAGCCAGTGGGCGTCGTGGCCCCGGCCGCATCAAGGTGTTCAAGCGACAATAGGTGGCCGATCTCGTGGGATAGCGTTCCATTGATGGCGTGCGCCGTGGCCACCAAATTCCCCGAGCCGAGCAAATTCGAGCCGATGGTACCGTTGAGAGCCTGGATGTTGTCTGTAAAGACATCCGCCAGGATCGAACTTGGAAAAATGAAAAACGGATGCGTTCCGTCACTCGCCCGCACGTCGGATAAACCTGCCTGACCAAGCGTCGTGGGGGAGGGGGCAACAACCGTGTCGCCAACCTGGGCGAAGTAATATTCGGGGTCTCCATTGCTCGGCGGCGACAGAACGTCGCCAATAATGAAGTCGATGTCGAGCTCATGCCCGGCAGGAATCGGGCTAGAGGGATCCGACTCCTGGGTCGGAATATTGTGATAGTCGAGTCGCAGTTCGGTCATGATCGCGTCGTAGACCGTGGCCCGATCGGCCTCATTGAAGCCGAAGGCCGTGACGTCGAATTCCTCAACTCGCCCACCGTATTGGCTGGTGTATGACGTCGAACCTGGATCTTTGAAATCGATAACGATCGTCAACGCCCCCGCCTGCGTCGCAGCAAAGATCCCGACAAGCACAACCAGCAGAGTAAGACTCTTAGAAAGCAGCTTACAATTCATCAGCAATTCCAGTTCAGCGGCGGCGATTTCAGCGGAGGTTCATTAGCGTTACAGAACGGCAGGATTGTCAACGACGGCGTTTCTAAGCAAAGGGGATCTCATAGATCCGCTTTGACCAACCGCGTGCGGAGCGGCCACGGTTTCCAGCAATTTCAGTCAGTCGAGCTCTCACCCTTGTGTGACAGATCGGCACATGACAGACGGGCACATGTCTGTCGCATCTGTCACAAAATGGAGGTCCCCAGGGCCGTCCGGCCGCCAAGACTCCACTTGCTACTATTGTAGTCGGGATTGCGCGTGGAGCAACGATTTTGAGGGTCGCAAACTCCGCCGATCGTGGGGGGTTGGCACCCCGCAGCCGCGTCTGCTGACGCGTGACTTATCTCGAATTCAGTGATATAATCGCTCTATGGGCAACGCAAAGAAAAAAAACAAGAAGAAAAACAACCGTCCGGCAAACCAGCGACCTGCGAAGGAGGGATCGACTTCATCCTCCGGAGGCGGCTGGACCGGCCCCATCATCATGCTCGTGGTGGGCCTGGTCGCGATCGCTTGGGCGGGTGGTTTTATCCATTTCGGATCGGAGTCGACGCAAGGCACCGACGCATCGAGCGCCAGCTCAAATTCGAGCGTCAATCCAGGGACCGGACAGGGGACAACTCGCAAGCCGCAACTGCTAACGGATTCGGCAGAAATCGCAATTACCGATGTCGAGACGTGGCGTTCCGCGGACGATCCCGAGCGAGACGGTTGGGACTCGGAGGCACTCCACCTGACCCTCAAGAAGCCGCTCAAGAAGTTGGGCAATCTTCTGATTCATCCGGAGAAGGCGATCCCGGAGAAATTAGCTCCTCTGCTGACGGACGACTTCAGCGCTTCGCGTCTGCGGCCCAAGACCCTAGAGACCACCTTTCGCGACAAAGCGATCCTCGTCGAGCGTGGAACGTTTGCTCTTTCCGATGACGATACCGTCCAAGGTGCCGAAGGCTTAGCCACGTTGATCGGCGACTTGACTGGTTCCTTCCAAGGTGCGAAAGATGCGCGTCATCAATTCAAAGTGATCCGCGTCGATCACGACGAGGACTCCGCACAGACAGAGCAGCTTCTTTCTCTCTCTGGCCATACCGACAAGGGATTCTTTGAACAACACGCGACTTGGGTCATCGATTGGAAGATCGGCAAGAACACCAAACCGAAGATGAAGTCGATTCAGGCGACGAAGTTCGAGCAGTCGCTGGCCCAAAGTGGTTCTCCGGTTCTGCTGGCGGACTGCACCGAATCGGCCCTCGGTCACAACGAAACCTATCGCGAGCAGCTTTTGCGAAGCGTTAACTATTGGCTGCAACGCTCTGTCACACGAACCGCTGCGCGATTCCTTGCTGTGCCTGGCATCGCCATAGCAGACGTCAACGGAGATGGTCTGGAAGATCTCTACCTCAGTCAGGATCCCGGAATCCCGAATCGGCTGTTTTTGCAGAACGCCGACGGCACGGCGACGGAGGCATCGGCCGCCTGGGGTGTCGACTGGCTGGAAGATTCCCGCGGCGCGGTCTTTGTCGACATGGACAACGACGGCGATCAAGACCTGATATTGGCGGTTCAAACTCGCGTGGTGCTGATCGAGAACGTGGATCAGAAACGATTCCGCTTGGTCAAAGCACTGGAGACGAACGACGATCTCCTTTCCGTCTGTGTCTTCGACTACGACAACGACGGTCGCTTGGACCTGTACTGCTACAACTACCAAGTCGACACGTTGTCGAGCGACAATGTGACTTTGGCGTGGGGTTCGGTCGACGAATCGTTTGAAAGCCACGATGCCAACAACGGCAGCCCCAACAGCATGTACCGCAACGTGACTAAGCCGGGGGAAGAGTGGGCGTTTGAGGACGTGACCGAAGCGGTCGGGCTGGACGTGAACAATTCGCGTTGGAGTTTCTCCGCCTCGGCAGAGGACTACGACAACGACGGCGATCTCGACTTGTACGTCGCCAATGACTATGGCCGAGACAATCTTTACCGCAATGACCAAACGGAAGACGGTCAGACCAAGTTCGTTTCGGTCGACGAGGAATCGAAGATTGAAAACAGCTCCGCCGGCATGGCAATCAGCTGGGGTGATTACAACTGCGATGGCTGGATGGACGTTTACACCAGCGCCATGTGGTCATCGGCTTCACAACGCATCACCTCCAAGGCCCGCTTCCGGGGAGACCGAGACGAGCAATCGTACCGACGTTATCAACGCTTCGGAGCCGGAAACTCCTTGATGAAAAACCAAGGGGATGGCACCTTCGTCCATCGGAGTGCGGAGGCCAATGCCTATATGGGACGTTGGGCCTGGGGCAACGTCTTCTTCGATATCAATAACGACGGCTGGCAAGATCTCGCCGTGGCAAACGGGTACGTCACGGCGGACGACACAGGCGACTTGTGAAGTTTCTTTTGGCGCCAGGTCCTGGCGCCTAAGAAGGGGGCTGCCGTATCGTCCATCAATGAATTGACCGGGCGTCCGTTGCAGACCGAACTGAACGCCATGCTCCGACAGGGTCGTTCCTTCAGTGGTAAAGAGCGAAACTGCCTGTTCCTGAATACCGGGAATTCGTCGGAAGACACACCGCGCTTTGCGGATATCTCGGCCAGCTCCGGAATCGATTTCCCGGACGACGGCCGGGCCATTGCCCTCGTCGATTGGGATCAAGACGGCGATCTCGATATGTGGCTCGCCAATCGTAATGCTCCTCGCATTCGACTGATGCGAAATGACACGCCAAGCGACAGTCACTATGTCTCGCTTCGCCTGCAAGGGAATGGCAAGAACACCAATCGCGATGCCATCGGCGCTCGCGTCGAATTGATCATGCCCGAGGGGGAAGAGCGACGTTTTATCCAAACGCTGTATTCCAGTCAGGGTCTGGTATCGCAGTCTTCCAAGTGGATGCACTTTGGCCTGGGCGACAACGATCGGATCGAAGCTGTCGTCGTCACCTGGCCGACGGCAGGTCCGCATGAGGATCGCAAGGAACGGTTTACGGGAGTTGGCATCGACGGTCGATTCCGCCTGGTTCAAGGCACCGGCACAGCCGAACCGGTGGCGCCGCGTGAACAGCCAGTCGAACTGGAAGCGAAGACGCAAACGTTACGCAAGCCGGAAGGCGCCATTCGCGTTCCGGCCGTTACGCTCTACAAGTTTCCCAAGCGAGTATTTCCGGCCACCAGCCGTCGCCCCAGAATTGCCACCGGCGAAGGCCGATCCGTTCTGTTCAACTTGTGGGGTAGCTGGTGCCGACCCTGCCGCAAAGAACTGATGGAAATCACTGCCAGACAGAACGAACTGCGTCGTGCAGGTATCGACGTTGTGGCATTGAGTGTCGATAGCGTGGACGAAGAGTTTGGCGATGTCGACGCGGCAAAGGCGTTCATGCACAAGATTCGTTTCCCCTTTGTGGCCGGAAGCGCTACCGCTGGCGATGTTGCCCGATTCCAGAAATACGACGACTTGCTAACGCACATCAATCGCCCTCTGCCAATTCCCTCCAGCTTCTTGATCGATCCAGACGGGAATGTCGCGGTCTTGTACAAAGGGAGCGTGACCGTCGATCAGTTGCTCAAGGATGTCTCCCATTCGCGTGGCGATCTGAAGCAGCGTTGGAAGAACCTAACCGATCTCGACGGCCGATTGATGGAGGACAAGCTTGTCGTCCAGATGCTGCGAGACCACGAGGCAATCGTTAAATACCATGAAGGCACGGCACATATGCAAGACGGCCGTGTAGAGATGGCCGTCGATCACCTCCGTAAAGCGGTCGAGTACGATCGAAATTTCGCCAAGGCCCATCAGCATCTTGGCAACGCCTACCGCAGCCAAGGCAAGGCCGATCTCGCGCTCCAGGCACTCCAGCGCGCGGTCGCAATTCAGCCCAACATGCCGCAGGCACATTTCGAACTTTCGATCGTTCACCAGCAGGCGAATAATGTTCCCGCCGCTGTTGCCGCTCTCCGTCGTGCGATCAAGTACGACGCCGACGGCACTTTCAACGGCAGCGATCTGAACAAGTTGGCCCAAGGAATGCCTCAGTCCCCCGAGTTGGGCAAATGGCTGGCAGGTTCCGTGATTATTCAAAATCGCCTCGCTTGGCTAATGGCAACTTCGCCCGACCCAGAAGTTCGCAACGGCGATGAAGCAATTCGGTGGGCGCAGCGAATTGTTGAACAGACTCGACGCTCACGCCCCGGACCACTTTGGACTCTGGCCGCCGCCTATGCCGAGAATGAACGGTACGACGAGGCGATCACGGTCGCTAAAGAGGCCCGGCACATCGCCGAGATTCTCGACTTCAAGCCGGGTGTGAAGGAGAATATGCTCAAGCGAATTGCAGATCAGATCGAGCATTACGAACGGGGTGAGCCGTACCGCGACATCCCCGCCAAGCCGGCCGCAAATCCTCCGGCAGCCGAACCCGCCAAAGACGCGTCGTAGGCCGCGCCTGTTACCGGAGCGTTGTCCCCGCCACATCGTCTAAAACTCGCTCTCGTCACCTCCAACACGCCTGCCCTCACACTCCAAGCCCACCTTATTTGAAGTCTTTCAACCGCACGGCATGTCAGCAGCAGGCAATCAACCGATGACATCCGTTCCGTGGTGGCAACATGCCTGCGCCGCGACGATTCTGGTCGTCTTGGGTGGAGCCATCTATTACAACACGCTCGAGGTGCCGTTCTATTTCGACGATCATGCCAACATCGTCAACAACCCGAACATTCGCGTCACCGAACTCGACCTCTCAAAGTTCTATACAGCCACGTTCGAAGGCCGGGTCGAACGGGGCAACCAACGTCCGCTGGCCTACCTCACCTTCGCCATCAATTACTATCTCGGCGAAAAGAACGTCCGCGGCTACCACATCGCAAACATCCTGATTCACGTCACGGCCGGAATTCTGTGCTACTTCCTGGCGGTCTTCACGTTTGAACTATGGGATGCGGGCCGACATCGCGAACAGCTGCGAAACGCCGGAACCGATCCACCGAGCGACGGCGCCAAAGCCAAGGGCGGCTCCCTGACTGCTGCGCCCATCTTCTTGATGTCGTTGTTTGCCGCCTGCCTGTTTGTTGCCCACCCCATTCAAACGCAGAGCGTCACGTACATCGTTCAACGGATGACGAGCATGTCGACGATGCTCTTCTTCGCGGCTCTGCTTCTTTACCTGGCCGGCAGAACATCGACCGCCAGCAAAACACGCATTCTATTTTGGGTGGCGGCGTTTCTGACTTGGATTCTGGCCCTCGGAAGCAAGCAAATCGCCGCCACGCTACCGGCGATTATTCTGCTCTACGAGTGCTTCTTCTTCCGCGATCTCGATCCAGCCTGGATGAAAAAGGCCGCGGTGCGGTTTCTTCTACCAGCGTTAGCGGTTCTGGGCATACTCATTTTGATCTACACCAACGGCGATCCACTAGCGCGGATCGAGGCCGGCTATAGCAAGCGAGATTTTACGCTAGGGCAGCGACTCGCCACGCAACCGCGTGTCCTAATTCTGTATATGTCGCTCATTGCCTTTCCTGCACCAACGCGGCTGAGTCTACTTCACAGCATCGAAACTTCGCGTCATCTGTTTGATCCGATCACATCGTTCTTGTCGTTACTCGCCATTGTTGGCCTTCTGGTCGTAGCCATCTGGATGGCGCGCCGGCAGCGAATGCTCTCCTTCGCCGTGCTTTGGTTCTTTATCAACCTGGTTTTGGAGTCGAGCGTTCTAGCGCTCGAGATGGTTTACGAGCATCGTCTCTACTTGCCGATGTTCGGCGTCGTTATGGGTGCTTCGTACCTACTCTTTGTCGGCACAACGCAAATGTTTGGGGCTACCAGAACTCGAAACTGGCTACCGATTGCCGCGGTGCTCATCATCGGCTTCTGCGCGGTCGGCACGGTCAGACGCAATAAAGCCTGGCAAGCCAAACTCCCATTCTGGGCGCAACTCGCCTCGCAAGTGCCGGCCTCTGCCCAGGAGACCCGAGTTCCCAATCGCCACGCCTCACGAATTCGCAACAATTACGGCGTGATGCTGACGAGAGCCGAGAAGTTCCGCGAGGCGTACGAACAGTATCTAATGTCCCGTGAACTCGATCCCACTTACCCTGAAGCCCACTTCAATATTGGCATCACGATGATGCGTCGCCTCAAACAAGCGGAGGCAATCGATGCCTTTACCGAGGCGATCAAGTTTCAGCCCAAGTACTCCACGGCCTATTTCCATCTCGGCCGCATCCGTGCTGCCGACCGCCAATACAATGAAGCGATCAAAGATTTCACGTCGGCCGTTGAAATATACGATGACTTCCATCCGGCATTCACCGAACGATCCAAGGCGTATCGCAAGTTGAAGGAGTTCGACCTGGCCATCGCCGATCTCACTCGCGTTATCGAACTCGACCCTAAAGACCCGGCTCGCTACCGCGAACGAAGTGCCTGCTATGCGGAGATGGGCGAGTTTGGCCTTTCTCGCCAGGACCACGAAACGGCCGAACGATTGCAAGCCGAGAAAGACAGACGGCGCTAGACGCAGGTCTGCCTGCCGCAAAGACCCCGGCTCTGTCCTCAACGCCCGGCGCTCGCTAGCGCGTCTCCTCTTCCAGGAACTCCGCCTGGTCGTCGCGCAACCACTCGGCAATCGCTTTCGCCGCAATGGCGTGGGCTTTACCATTGGGGTGCTGATCGGCCGGGTCAACCCACAAGTCCGAGGTCTTCTGGCCGACGAAGGCTGGCAGCAGATCGAGCACCGGAATGCCAGCTTCCGTCGCCATCTTGGCGATCAAGGCGTGCGCCTCGGTGAGCGGATACTCTCCTTCCAGACCCTTCATCAACGGGTAGATGACCATGGCCACCTGGCAGTCTTTCAGGTGCGCCAGCTGCTTGAGCTGCTGCTCAAAAAGCTCCAGACCAACTGCGTTGACCTCCGGATCGAAGCAGTCGCGATACCAGGCGATCGTCTCCTTGCCGATCGCCGCATCGAGGATCGTCGCGTGGATGGCCTGCATGACTCGCGACGGCCCCCACTTCCACCAACCGCGTTCATAATCAGCGACCGCCGCCTCGCGCTCGGTGAGCATCTTCAGAATCGCGGTATGTCGATCTTTCAGTTCCCTCGACAAGAACAGGTCGTTCACGATAAACACGAACAACGCTCGTGAGCAGTGCTTCTGTTTTCGAAAGTGGGCCAGCTGCTTCATCTCCTCGCTCAGATCCCAGGCGATATAGCTGACGTTGACCACCTGATAGTCGGTGTCGAGCTCCAGCTCCAAGAGATGCGGCAATGTCCGCTCGACCGGCACGCCTTGTCCATAGACAAACGAATCGCCCACACAGGCGATGCGTGTCTTTCCCTCCGGCGGCCAATATCCAGGCAGCTCCTTCTCCCGCAACTTCAATTTCGATAGCCGGTATTCCACACACCAGGGCGTTTCCTGGAGCCGGCTCCAGGGCAACGGCTCCCCGGTATTGGTGAGCAGTTCCCAAGGACCTTCCTCGGTATCGGGAAGCGGATCAAATTCCCCGTTCCGGTTCTCTGGAAAGCAATCGTAAAGCAGATGCGGATCATCGGTCCGACGCAACTTTCGCAGGCTGTTCGTCGAAGCCGGCCGGTAATCGATCGCCCGCAGCACCACTTCTGCCACCAGCAAGATCAATAGCAGGCTGAGCAGAATCGCCACAAAACGAAACAGCCAAACGCGCCGGCGAGCTCCGCCTGTTGAAGCCGCGGCGTCACTGTCCGAGGATTCAGGACTCGAAGAGCGGCTAGTTTGTCGGCGCGATGGAGTCATTGATTGCGAATGGAGAGAGTCGTTGGTAGCAAACTATCAAACAGTAAGGACAGCGGAGTGATAGCAACGGTGATCAATCGCATGCGGACTCCCAATCCTACCAGGACCCTAGTAGCACGGCTACGCTCGACGCTCTTTCACCGCTAGTCGTGATAGCGATGCTAAATACAAGAAAAACAGGCTGCTGCGCCTTTCCGACGCGTCCGCCACGCCGCCCATCATGTCAAGCTTTACCGGTTGTAACGGTTGTCCGGGTTCGTCCGGTAATTCGCTTGTTGCGGGTCATGTCGGTCGATCTGAATATAGCGGCGGGCTCTGGTGCTCATTCCAGGGGCGTAGTCCATCGAAGGGCCACGCAAGATCGCCAATCCCGGTCGCAAGCCCTCGTCGTTAGCCTTGTCCGCTAATCGCGCCCGCATTCATAAAAGAAGGTACCCAGCCATGTCGGTCGAGAAATCGGGGCGAACCCTAGCGGCGTTCGCCCTTTGCCTGACGTTAGCCGCCGCCGTTCACCTAACGACCGCCCAACAAGCGGCCGCCCAATACGACGATGGCTACGGCGAAGAATGCGCCGATTGCGAAGGCTGCTACCACGACTTTGGGCACGCCCCCTGGCTGTTCGGGGGCTCCGCTGAATGCCCGCTGACAATTCGCGCCGGTGCCCTTTATCTCAAAAAAGATTGCCAAAGCGCTCGCGATCTCATCGGCCGCCGCGATTCTCCCGTGCCAGGAACGACACAACCGGTCATCGACGCGGAAGACATCGACGTCGATTTTGAGATCGGTTGGGAGGCATCGGTCGAACTACAGCTCTACGACCACTGCTCGGCGGAGGTCCGCTACTTTGAAGTTCTTGATGAAATGACCGAAGGCTTCGATCTGCAAAATGCTTACGGCTGGGGATTTGCCACCTCGCAGGGGACCGACTTTTACGGATTATTTTCCAACCTCACCCAAACCGTCGGCGGATCATTCGCCTACGAAACATCCCTGCGAAGTGCCGAAGCCCATTGGAAACGAAAAGGGGACTGGTTTGACTTGCTCTGCGGATTTCGCTACCTGCAGCTCGACGAATTCATGCAACTGAATCTGGCCAACAGCAACTCCGGCACGACCAACCTCGTCTTCTACGATGTCCAGAATGAGCTATATGGTGTGCAGATCGGTTTGGACGCGGCACTGTTCGACCCCCAGGACATCTTCCAACTTGACTGCTTCGGTCGAGCCGGCCTGTACTACGACAACATCACAGTCCGTAACGGAAACACGTCGAATTTGTTCGCCGACAGCAACAATCAAATATTCGACGACGACATTTCAGCGGTATGCGAAGTCGGCGTCGCCGGCATGATCAACTGGCCCAATGGCTGGTCGCTTCGCGTGGGGGCGCAATGGCTGTGGATCAACGAGGTCGCCCTGGTCACCGATCAGTCTTACGTCAACGGCTTTCCCAACGCGGCCGGCCTGACAGCCGTCGATACCAGCGGTACCGCCTCGTACGTGGCCATCTTCGGCGGCCTACAATACGTGCATTAAGAGCGGGGCGGCAAAGTCTCGCGGCGCGTGCGCACGCGCGAGCGTGTTTGCCTTTTCCTTACGGGCCGCAGGGCCAGTGCAGGTCACCGACCAGCCACGACAATCTTCAAGCTACCAAAGCACATTGCGTATGCAACAGGAACCCCTCAAATCAGCGGCTACCCGCATCTCCCGATCCCCAAGTGGGCTCAATTTGATTTGACATTTCGCCCAGAATCACGATAATGGCGCACGTGACAACGAGAAGAAATTGCCGGGTGCCACTGCTGGCCCTGTCTTCAGGTGACAGCCCAGCAGTGCGGTAGTCG
>CAYLRE010000015.1:0-34231 GCA_964385715.1 uncultured Planctomycetaceae bacterium | reverse complement strand
GTGAGCAACGCGCCCGTCCAATTCAAATCGAGATGTGACGTGAGCACGCCACGCGAAAGCGGTTTCCGTCCCGCTGGCGGATACCTCCAACTGCGGATCGCCGGTGAACTGGGCGTGACGATTCGGTTCGTATCGGAAAGCCGCTCGGATAGTACTGCTTTGTCCGATATCCGATGTCGCAGCCGGGATCGGCGTGAGATCGTGATTATCGACCGATACAGCTGTACCTGCGCCAGCGTGAATGGTCACGCCTCCGAGCTGATCCGAGGCCTGCAAGACATGCACCAGATTCACCGGCACCTTTCCATGAGCTGCCGTACGTCGCCTGGCGATCAACTCGAAACGTTCGCTCATAGGACGAGGCAAGAGAACCTCCCAGGCCTCGCCTTGGTTGCCAAATCCAGCCGCGGCCATTTCGTCCTCGGTCCACCTTCTTGCCTCGACCACATCATCCTGCCCATTGCGTATCGTCCAACGAAAGCTCTCTGACCGGCGACTCGAGAAGTGGACATTCAGTCGCTCGATCGCCGTCGATTCCGGCGTACAGATCACCCGGTAAGCTTCGTCTTGTCGATCTTCTTCCAAAGTCAACGACACATGGTTCTCGGTCGCAAACCGGGGCTGTTGGCGATGGAGAGAAACCTGCAACGCTTGGGCATTCGGGTCGTCGGCAAACAACACACCCCCTCGTAGCTCCACGGGCGCATTCCTCGGCCCGATGACCTCAATCCCAGATGGCACGAGCAGTCTTAGCTCGTCCGTTCCTGTGACGTCCATCTCAAGCGGCTCCGCGGCACGGACATGCACTGCCCGCTGCGTGGAGCGAGCCGCGGCAAAATCGATCATGCGGAGCTCGTCCATCCTCAGGGCCTGCCCCAGGGGTGACCTGCGCCATCTACCTTTGATATCCAATCGGAGTGACCGGTCGGCCGAGATCCCGTGCGAGGTATGAATAACCAGCCGCTGCGCACCGTCGTCCGCACGACTCACTTCCCAACGCAGCTCCTGGTCTTCACTGCTGGCTTCAACCGAATCGATCTGCCACGCGTTCGCCACCACGCCCGACAACTCGAACAGCTCTCCGTCAGCAGCGTGAACGATGGCCGTTAGATTTCCCAGCATCTCACGTTCGCTCATTTCGATCTGAAGCAAGGAGGAGGTAACCGGCTCGACAGCGTGTCGCTGCACGTACACTCGAACAACGGCGTCCTCCGAGTGCTCAAGCAACTTGATTGCCTCGCCACCTTGAACACCCGACACTTGTTCAACGCCCGACTGTTCTGCCGACTCAAGTCCGAGTTGAACAAGAGAGAGCGGGCGTCGAACCAGCAGCGATACCTCGCCTTGGGTCCAATCCAAGTTCCGCGGACGCAGAGATGGGAGTCTCCAGGCCTTACCATCAAGAACATCCATGGCGGTCTCAACATGCAACACCCGCCGCGAAGCTGGCGCGTTTTCAGGCAGCTGAAAGACTACCTGCCGACGAAGTGTGCCATCTCCGGGTCGAATCAACCAAGGCACCTCGAAACCACCCATTCGAGCCGATAGGACTCGTGCAGTCGACGGCAAGTCGCAGACCAATTCATTTAAGGCCTTCCCCGCGACATTCAGGTGCAAGCTGGTCTGCGCCACCAACCCGCGCTGCGAGACATCGTACGACGTTGCCCGACGATAACTTCCGAGCATCGGAGACACGTCGTTCTCGCCGGAAGCAAGGAGCCGCAGTGAGACACGACCACGTCCTTCTAACAGCAGACGCCAACGACGTAGGCCAGGCCCGGCGCCGGGAATCTCACTCGCGAGACCGCCAACAATCCGAGGCGTGAGATCCTCTGGCAAATCAATCGACATCCGACTCAATGTCGCCCGCGGCAATTCGATGTCGAATCGCGTCACGTCAGAAGATTCTCGGCGACCGCGTTGCGACCACTGAAAGACCAATCGTCCCGGCCGAGGGACCAGCAGAACCTGTCGGCCGAGATCGCCGATCCCGATCTTGGCAGGCTGCAATGGATCTCCGTTCCAATTCGCCTTTTCGATCATGGGTGAACAATTCCCCCAAGACAAGATCGTGGCAACCGCCCCATCTTGGACAACTTGCAACTCCGCTTTTCCCGAGAGCACCAAGGGAGAAACGAGTTCCGCCGCATAGTCCGCATTCTCGATTCGAGTCGACGCGGCCGCCGGTAATCGCTGAGCCTGGGCTCTCGCCGCCGCCACCAACTCTTCAAACTCTTTAGCTCCCAGCTGACGATAGGGTCCGCGGCCCGACAAGTGCTCCTCGACGCGATCGTGAATAACATACTCGCGACGAAACACAGCCGTTGACTTCGACCCGTGCTCCAGTTCATCTGCAGCGGCCAGCCATGCGGGAGTCAGCAACACCAGCGCTGCCCAAACCATAAGCCGCGTCCGCCAAACGCGACGCTCCGTCGCACCGACAGCCTGTAGCCAAGCGGGGCCAGTAGCCAAATCGTTCATGTCCACGGTGGCGGTCATGTCTTCGAAGGCGCCGCCTCCTGTTGCGCGAAGGAAGAAGCGGGAGCCGCCGCGACCGATGTTCGCTGCGAGGACATTCCCTGAGAGGCTGTGGCAAAGTGAAACTCCGTGGTACGAAGCCGCGCGCTCGAACCACTGCTAGCGGGAACGTGCAGACTCGCAGCCGGTCGGCCCCGCAACAGGTGCTTTAGAAGAAACGCTAACAAGACCAGGAGCATTCCCAGGACACCGGCTTGGGCAAGAATAAGCGTCGGCTGAGGATAGATCAGGCCGATCGCCAACAATCCTACTGACAACAGTAGCAACACTCCGGGGCGACGCACCCACGGCAGGTACAGAAGTGCAATGCCCGCGACCAGAACCGCTCCTGCGCCCACCAGCGTGGCCGTTGCTCGGCTCGTGAAGCTCACCTCAAACGTATCGCCGATCGACATTGAACTAAACAAGTATCTTGATACTTGGTCGCTCTGCACGAGTGCTTCGATGTGTTGGTACTGCTTTGCATCGACAGCCGACGAGGACCACGTTGCTAATTCCTGTGCTGACATCAGGGGAATACGGTTCCATCGCAGGGTTTCCCACTGCCAGCGCCACGATGCCGTCATCCCTGGCGGCGTCCGCAGCAAGTGTTTGCTCGCGGGCACGAGAATCTCGTGGTACGCCATGTCCTCGATTCCAGCATCCAACTCAAAACGTGGCGTCTGCATGGTTCGGACCAAGTTTCTCTCGTCCGACTCAATGGAGTACTGCAAGTCAAGTGTGTATTCGCGATCCCGTTTGTCCGGTACAGCCAGTTCAAGCACAAGGCGAGACGCGTCGTTTTGCTGTAGCGGAGGCACCTCCTGCCGACGGCCATCGACATACACATGGACCTTGCCGGGATCTGTCGTCACAGGCAACTCGATCTTCAGCGAGCTATCACGACACCGCACACGATAGGTTGCCCAGTCGCGTCGCTCGTTGCCCGCGAGCCAAGATCGAATCCACGCGCGACGAACGAGCACCGCGGTATTGGCGGCGTTCTCGACAATTCGCAAAGTGAGATCGACCGAAGAGGTGGCTTCTTTTCGCCGATACTCACGTGCTGTGGCCTCCTCTCCCGGTTGACGAGGTCCCGTCGCTTCCGTCCATTGGTCATCCTCCAGATCCACCTCGACGTTCTCGCCCCCTAATAGTCGAAGCCGGTTCCCACCTAGCGTTCCATCCACCGGCAATACCAAAGGAACTGTAAGCTTTTCTTCCAGCGAGTCAGAAACATTCTCAATCGCATTGTTTGCCAACTGGCCGCGCACTTGGAGTCGAAACGATCCAATCAAAGGCTCCGCGAGTGTCGCACCGACGAGAACCGATTTCTCTTCTGCGGTCGATTCACGCAGCTGCATCATCTCAAGGGCATCCCCATCGAGGACCGCACGGACACGCCCATCTTCCAAAAACTCGCGCGGCACAAACAGACTCAGCGATCCGATCGGCTCGTACGCCACCTCATATCGAAGCGTCTGCTCGACGGTCCGCTCCCAAAGATTCACCAGACTGTCTATTTCGACCTCAACAACCCGATCACGAATCTGATAGTCACCGAAAAACTCAGCCCGTTTCTCCTCGGTCCCATAGAAGAAGGGTTTCTGTTGTCGCGAAGGAATGTTGATATCGGGAGCAATCCGAAGCGGCGTAAGACCGATCAGTCCCTCCCGGCGCGGAACCAGCTGGATATTGTCCGCCGAGAGCACGATCACTGTCGCCACCCCACGCAAGTCATCCTGAGGGCGAGGAAGCGAAAATCGAACCGAGGAGGCATTCACCTCGATCTTCTTGCTAGCTCGGAATTCAATTTCAAAGTCCCCCTTCATTCCGCCTGCAGCAAGGGGAATTCGCAGGCGACCTTGAGCGTCCTGTTCGGCCTCATCCATACGCACGTTGCCAGCAGAAACACCGGCGTCGGTGTCGACCTGCCATCCGGCAAGATCCACCACCAGATCGTGGACATTGGCCCCCATAACCCGGTAATTCAGTCGCCCCGTTAGCGCAACTTCGCCTTGCGAAACATCGAACGTATACTGCGGCTCGACCGACACGCGTGCGACCGGTGGCGTAATGGTAACTTCCAATTGATACGGCTGCCTGAAGTACTCAAATCCAGCCACGACATCGTCGGCCTGAAGTGACTCAGGCAGATCGTCGACTCGCCCGACATTCTCTTGGGCAATCGCCATGACCCGACGCCCTTCGTCAACCGCCATCGCAATATGCCCGCCCTGACGTACCGCACCGCCAACTTGAAATCCTGCCAGCGGGACGCGTGCACCACTCGGAACAACATCGTAGGACCGCTCCGCCACCAACTGGACTTCGATCGGGCCGGGCGTCATCTGCTCCAGTACGACTCGAACTTGTTGTGGTTTCCCCGGCGCCGCCTTGGAATTGAGCTGCTCGACGCGATACCGCCCATGACGACCTGACACGAGCTGAAAGCCCGGCGGAAGCGTCACATCAAATCGGTCAAATGCCTGTCCACGACTTGCCACGCGAAGATCGGCAAGCACACGAATATGCCAGTCGTGAATCTCAACTCGTTGCCTACCTTCGACATCGAGCGCCCGCGGTTCCACAATGGTATCGACGTCGTCGGCACGCCATGAAACGCGGACGTCCCCACCCAGTCCACGAAAGCGAACCTGCCGCCCTCGCACGGGGTCCGCGTCAGCATCATCACCATCGATCATCTCAACACGCACGCCGTCGCTCGCCTCGGGCAAGGTAATGGGCGTGGGGAATACGAGCGTCATCTCTGACTGTGTGGCCCGCGGTGCCAGCAATTGCAGGCTTCTACGATCTCCGGCAGACGCCAACGGCGACAGTACCTTGAGATGAACGCTGTGCTTAGCTTCGTGATTGCCGCGCAACCATAGCTCCAGCTCACGACGCTCATTGGGGACAACGTGAGCCTCCCCATCACCGGTATAGAGAGGTGCTTCCTGAACAATCACACCATCGAGACGAAGAGGAATTCGCACCCATTCACCCGGCCCACCCGTCAGCAGCGAAATCTCGACCTGCACGTCCATATCGACGCGATCGGATTCGACCTTACCCTGAACTTGAAAACGATCGAAGGCATACTCGGGACGACCACCGCCAACTACACGTTGCCGTTCGCGTTCGACGAATTCTTCGTAGGTGATGCCGAGCTGCTTGTACAAACGCCCGTCTTTGTCTTCGAGCACATAGACATCTGGACCAGCCGTAGCTGAGCCAGCCCTGCCTGGACCGGAACCGTCTTGCCCAAACGACGGCAACACGAAAAGACAACCAGACAGCAGGGCGAGCGCAACAGCACCGACTACTGATATAGGTACGCGCCCACTCACGTCTGGTAGACCTCCAGAGCGTCGAACAAGGTTCGATATGCCGTTTCTGAATAGAAAATCGCCGATGCCAGGCTTCCAATGAAGGGCATTGACGGAAGATGTGACCACGAACTCTATTCTAGTTCGAGTCACCCAAAACAGGAAGAGTTCGAGGCCGAAAACCCTGTATCTTTATTGGATTTAGGGGCAGTCGAGGCCTGTCGACAAGGCCCGTTTTCAGGCTCGAATTCCCGTCATTCCTGGCCCAAGATGGTTTTCCGACCGGAGAAGCCACGCCAGCGGTCGTACTCGCTCAGCCGAGTGCCAAGACGTGTAGCAGCTCGCCATGCAGCTTCTCCGTCGCCGCACAGGCAAAACTTGCTCTCTCCAGCACAAACGGGCCTCCGTCGGGAGCCGTGACTATTCCACCTGCCTCGCGAACCAACAGCACCCCGGCCGCGACATCCCAAGGCTTGATCGTGACCGCCCAGAACCCATCGAATCGACCCGCCGCAACATAGGCAAGGTTCAGCGCCGCTGAACCGGTACGTCGAATCGATCCAACCTCTTGAGCAACACGCAAGAAAGCCTGAATTTCATCGGAGTCCGGATCGATGACGGGCGGAAAACTGGCCGCCACCAGCGAGCTACCTAAGGAAACCGCCGCGCTCGCTGAGATCTCCGTCCCGTCCAAGAACGTGCCCTTCCCTTTCTGGGCGGTAAAACACTCGTCCAACCAGGGGTCATAGATCGCGGCGGCAACAACTTCGTCATCCTCCGCTAGAGCCACGCTAACACAGTACGGCGGGGCCCCGTGCATATAGTTCGTAGTGCCGTCAAGCGGATCGACATGCCAGGCAAATCGACTACCCGAACGTGTCGCGCTGGGATCCTCTTCGCCAAGAAAATCGTGGTCCGGAAACGCATCAGCCACCACTTTCCGAATGGCCTCCTGGGACGCAAGATCTGCCTCCGTTACCCAGTCGGAGGGGCCTTTCTCACGGACCTCGAATCGACCACGAAGTCGGACCAAGTGTTCCGCGCCAGCTCGGGCAGCACGCTCACAAGTCGTTATGTATTCGCTCATTACGGTATCCACTGTTGCAATATCGCACACGTTCAATTGTGCCACACCCAGGATCGGAAAACTGGCCTATCAGGGGGCCTTATCCGGGGAAAAATGGAGATTGATAAAGTTTTCAAAATATCGGGATTCTCCGTCCGAAGTCACAATAGCCCAAATTTTTTTCGCTCGATGACTGGACACGGCAGCTCAACTTGTTATCATCAAGGGTGGAAGTCAACAGAGGGAGGATTCGAGTCCGGGCATTCATACGACGGCAAACCACTTTGCCTCATTCTTATCATCCTGGACAGTTCCTTATTCGGCCTCTTCTCTGTTCCGGCCCCGCCGTTTTGCTTTGGCAAGCGGCGGGGTTTTTTTGTGCACGCTTTTCTTAGCAGCGGTGCAACGGTAACCTCACCACATTCCCCTTCAAGTTCATCTCCAACCACGCTACGTGATTCAACTTCCATGACCGTATCTGCATGGCAACTCGATGGCAACCAGGCAACGCTTCGTCAGGACAACATTGCGGGCGTCATTCGTCTCGATCGTCCGAGCGATGGTGTGCACGACGTCAAGATTTCGAACCAGGTTACGACCGACCTGAACCCTCTCTGCGTCCGATTGCCAGGCTCAGCCACCATCGGAGACAACGTGAGCGATTCGTACGTACGTTGCAATGACCTTGTGGTCCAGTACGACGAGAGCACCAACCGCCCCTTCCACGTGCAGATTTACTGGCGAGCGCTGCCGACCGATGAACAGACCGGACTCATGGGCGGCGTCGAACTAATGACGTCGGTCAACACAAGCGGACTCGATATTGAATCCAGTTGGTCGCTCCATACCGACCTCCCCAGCGGAGAGCTACTCAGGCTCAAAGGAGACGAACAGCATCCTCGGTTTGAAACCGTCGACGGGGAAACCGCCGCATTCAATGCGGCCGACGGGCCTGGCTTGTTCCTACTTCGCCCCGTAGACGCCGATTGGAGCTACGCGGAGATGGTTCATCCAATCGACTTCCAGGCGGCCAAACTCGAATCAGGTGAGGAAGCGACCGCACGTCGTCTCGTACACTCACTGTTTCATCGCGAAATGGAAAAAGGGGTTATCGTCAGAAATCGCGTGCAGGCCGTCTTCCTCCGCCGAGATCAGGACGAGACCGCGGCAGTGGGCTGTTTTGAAGCGTTCCGTCATGCGAAACTACCGCTGACAGCCTGAAGGCTCCGTCGCTCCGACCATTGTAGTGATGCCCTTGATGCACGGCGTGTCCCGCGCATCGCCTTCCCCTCAGGCTCAAAATCTACCGAATCCACCAACCCATAGACGTATTTGGCTAGCATGTCCGAACAACTTCGAGATCGACTCTTCACGGCCCTCGACGGCGTCGTACTCATCGACCCCCACACCCATATTGATGCCCTATCGCCCGCCTCGAAAACGCTGGCCGACATCATGGGTTACCACTACTACACCGAGTTGGCGCACTCGGCCGGGATGCCTCGTGAGCAGATTGAAGAACCGGGCCTCGATCCCAAAGAAAAAGTGGGACGCCTCGTCGACTATCTCAATCGCCTAGGAAATACGATTCAGCTCAGCTGGCTCGTCGATATCGCCCAGTCGCTGTTCGATTTCGACCACGACGAAATCCGGCCAGACAATTGGGAAGCACTCTATGACCGAGCGGCCGCCTCGATGGCCCAGGCAGACTGGGAAGACCAAGTCCTCAAGGCGAGCAAACTCGAGGCGGTTTTCCTGACGAACGACTTTGACGATCCGCTGGAAGGCTTCGACACCTCGCGGTACATCCCCTGCCTAAGAACTGACGACTTAGTGTTCCACCTGGCCCAAGACACGGTACGTGAGCGGCTAGCCAATGCAACGGGTGTGGAAATGACCGACGCGGCATCGCTAAGGAGTGCGGTCGGCAAACTATTCGATCACTTCAAGAGTAAGGGAGCCAAGGCCTGTGCGATCTCGCTGCCGCCGAGCTTCACACCGGAGTCGGTCACCGACGGCACTGCGGACGCCGTACTAGCCCGCGTCCTCTCCCAGGGAGCCGAGGCGTCCGACGCAGACCAGGCGACTCTCGCCTGCTTCGTCTTCTGGACGCTCGCCGAGCAATGTGCCGAACACCACCTGCCGTTCGATTTAATGATCGGCGTCAATCGTAAGGTCTATCCGGCCGGCGTATTTCAAGGACAGGATCTCTACGACTCGCGAGTCTCACTGATCCAGTACCAGCAGCTCTTTAACGCCTTCCCACAGGTTACCTTCCCAATCTCCGTACTGGCGAGCGTGACCAATCAGGAATTGGCCAGCTACGCTTGGATCTTTCCGAACGTGGTCACCAACGGCCATTGGTGGTACTCGAACACTCCGACGTTCATCGAGCATGATCTTTCGGCTCGCCTGGAAGCCGTGCCACAGACCAAGCAGATCGGCTACTACAGCGACATGTACAAGCTCGAGTTCGCCCTGCCCAAGTTTGGCATGTACAAGCAGATTCTGGCCAAGGTGCTGGCCGAGCGATTCGTTATTGACCGCAAGTGGAACGAGCACAAGGCCGTCGAACTTGGTACTCAGATCCTGCGTGGCAATGTCGAACAAATCTTTAACGTCAGCTAGCAGGCGGACTTTTTGCCGCCTCGCATTCCAGCTACGGGATCACGGGATCGGTGACGACTCGTGCGGCCGCGTTTTTGAACCGCCAAAAAGAATTTTCTAGATTTTTTCGCCCCCCGCGCGAACCTTTACCCGTGCCGTGCGTCTAGTACGTGAGACCGGCGAACGCAGGGGATTTCGTGCACATCGTAGATTCGATGAGTGGGGCATCCGCCGAATACCAATTCGAGTTTGATTACGAATGACGCGTTTTGCCCATTCAGCTATCAAAAAAAGTGGTAGATTCGCCGATCAAGAATTACTAGGATGAGGCAGGACAGGCAAGGGGCACCTCTATGGGGCCGCTCTTTCGACAGTTCCTGCCCATTTTTCCGTTCGTTTCTCTCTCCCGTCGCGCACAGCGCAAGGAGCGATGTCATGGCAGCAAATATTAGCCTCAAACGCGATTATCACGTCGGTAACGAAATTTACCGCTGCGTCGTCGATGGCTTTACGTTGCTGCCCCTGGCACATCGGGCCCTTGGCACGTGCATGCTTGGCTATTGGCGAGCCTGCCTCATGGCACTCGGCATGCCAGGCGCCGGAACCGGATCACCAGCATCCGGATCGCCAATGTCGGGATCGATGGTACCCGTCAGGTTATCCCTAGACGTAGAACCGAGTCGGCTAAGTGCCGAGCGGTCTGGGACACCCTGGCAACCGGTATCGCCCTCACCGCGTCAAAGCTGACGCTCCTGAGCGGCAAATCGATTCTCCGGTAAGTCCCAGGTGATGTTCACCACGAGGTCGCCTTTGCGCCCTGTGGTCATCGCAAATTGGGCAATTCTCTTGCACGGCAGACGGATACCAAACGGCGCGTTCAGTTCTCTGGATTCGCGCCGTCCAATACGAACGGAAACGAACCATGACTCACGTTATTGAAGAAGATTTGAACTACCGAGAAACGACCGCTCTGGTCGATGCCGCTCGCGATGGCGATCGAGATGCCTTCGGTGAGCTCGTGGTTCGCTACGAGAGCGCCGTCTACGCCAACGCCTTGCGTCGCTTGGGTAACCACGCGGAAGCCGAGGAATTGGCTCAGGACGTTTTCGTTCAGGCCTACGCTCGTTTGCACCAGTTGCAGGATTCGGCCCGATTCGGCGGATGGTTGCGTTCCATCACGGTACGTATGGCGATTAATCGCTGCACGCGTCGTCGTCAGCCGGTCAGCGCGGATCCCGAGATTTTCGAGGCCACGTGGACCGACAGCTGGTCGCCCGTCGACTCGGCGCTCGCCCGTGAGCGTGCCGACGGGGTGCATAGCGGATTGAATCGCTTGGGTGATCTCGACCGCGAGACTTTGGTTGCCTTCTACTTGAAGGGCCAGTCTTTGGTGGAGATGAGCGATGAATTCGCTTCGCCAGTTGGAACAATCAAGCGACGCCTGCACGTCGCCCGTAAGCGATTGGCCGAAGAGCTCAGCGAATTGGCCGCCGTTTAGTGGCGACGCTGCTTAACGGAAGCTACCGTCGCCTCGTGCGGCGGCTACTGAAAAGTTGGCCTTCGGGTCGTCGGGTCCCCCATGGCCCGGCGACCCGGTTGGCTTTGCGACCCCTTTTTGGCTTCGCGACCAAGAGGACCGAGTCATCTCGTGCGGTCCCATGACTTTGGCCGCAAGAACATCTATGCCCGCATTCGGACCGCGTGTCCAATCAGGGCCGTCCAACCCACGATCAGCGTCAGACCGCCAATCGGCACAATCGCCCAATGGCGAAACACGGCTGGACCACCGAGAGAGAGCATGTAGAGTCCGCCCGAGAAGAGCAGCACACCAAGCGTGAAACACCATGCCGAAGTTTTTAGGCAGATCGACGCTTGTCGCTCGGCGAGCAGTCCCAAGAACAACAGCACAAGGGCGTGAACCATCTGGTAGCGGACGCCCACGTCGCCTTGAGCCACCCGTTGTTCGACTTCTTCCGCCGCCAACCCTTGCTTGGCGAGCTTGGCCTCCAACCCATGAGCGTGATAAGCCCCCAGCCCGACCCCGCTGGCGCCCAGCAGGGCGCCGATCAGGATAGCGACACGCAAACTCATGGGCTCGTCGACCTTTGCTGCAATCGCGACGATCGTCGCCGTTACCTTAGAGTCCGATTCGCTTCTCTTCCTCTTCCTGAATGATGATTCGAGGCGTGACCATGAGCATCAGGCTCTCGGTCTCGCGTCCGATACCAACGTTCTTGAAGAGACGGCTCAGGTACGGAACCTTGGCCAGAATCGGAGTTCCCTGTTCGGTACGACGTTCGGCAAGTCGCTTGATACCACCGAGCAGAACCGTACCGCCATCCGGCACGCTGACGGTTGTCGTCACCGTGGTAAAGGCGAATTCCGGAAGCTGAATCGTGGTACCAGCGGTGGTCGTCGTGTCACCCGTCGAAGTACTCGTGGTATCGCCACCATCGGAACTCTCGTCGCTCGAATTTGTGGTCGACGTGGACGATCCGGTGAAAGTAAACGTCTCCACGTCTCCGATTTCACTGAAGAACGGAACAAGCGTCAGGCGAACGTAGCGGCGATCGGCGGAAACAACCGCTTGAACCGACAACGTCGTACCTTCTGGCAACACGGCAATCACCGGGGCCTGGGCCGCGGCAAAGTCACCGACGACCGGCACAACACTCGTTACGAACGGTCGCTGCAACTGGCTGGAAACCGAAGCCGCTTGACCATTGAAGAGTGTCACCTTGGGAGCCTGCAACAAATTCGTACGCGAATCACTTTGCGAGGCTTCGATCAGGAAGAACGCTTCGATATCGCTCAGGATGGCGAAACCGAGCGAGGTTCCCACGGCACTCGCCGGATCGAATCCAGCGAAACCACCAGGTATCAATCCCGCGGCACTTCCCTGACGCACCTGAATATCAAGTGTGTCCGTCTGGGTACCGTCCTGGTTCAGACCAATCGTGCTGGTGTGAATTTGGTTATCCAAGTCCGGATTGAACAGCGGTGACTTGTCGTCGATGTTGAAGTCGAAGTCGACACCAATTCGCTCGAAGAAATCGTCGCTCAGGGTAATGAAGCGAACTTCGATCGTCACCTGAAGATCCTGCAATCGACGCAGCTGCTCGAGCAGGTCGCGAATCTTGTCGTGAACGTCCTGCGTCTGGCTGACAACCAGGCTCAAGTTCGTTTCAAACTCGTGCACACGTCCGGCACCACCTGCCTCTTCCCAGGTATCCGGCTCAATCGTCGTGGTGATCAGCTCGATGAGCGGATCGAAATCGGCGTTGGTTGCACCACCTCGGCCACCGGTCGTGAATCCACCACCGGAATCGATCGTTTGAGCCAGACCTTCGGCCGTCTCGATACCACCGGGCATCCCAGCCGGCGTGGCGTTCACCATCACCGGAGGCGGAGCACTTCCACCCAAGCTACCCAGCGTGGTCTGATATCCTTGACTCAAAGCCGCCGGCAGACCGATCTGGTTATGCGGTGCAAAATTCGGCAGCGGAATCACCAGATCCGCCACGTTGTACATCTTGGTATAGACGTTGCTGTCCCGAAGCTGCTCACTCGTGATCTTGAGCACCTCGTTCTGAATAACATAGCTCAGACGCAGCTGGGCTAGGATCAACTGCAAGGCACTCTTGATCGAGATCTCATCCGGCAGGTCGATGCTGACCGGCGACGAAGGATGGACTCCTTCTTCACTGAGCCCAATCGGATCGAGGTAGATGTTCACGCCGGAAACGTTCTTGAGATGATGAACGACTTCGCTGAGCGGCGTTTCGCGGAAGTTGAGCGAAACCGGCTTACGTAGCGCGTTCTCGATTGCGATTTCTGAGGGATGTCGCTTGCGTTCGGCATCGCCAAGGTGACGACGATTCTGCGTCAGCGCTTCCCATTCCGTGGGAGACTGACCGTGCCGGAATGGCTCGGTATCGTCAAAGGGAATGCTCGACTCCTCGACCGACTGCAACGTTCGCACAAAACCATCTTCAGCCGCTTCGCTAATCTCAATATTTCGCATGATTCGCTGAATGAACTGAGCACTCAACCAAACCTGCTTCGAGATCTGCTCACGGGGAGCCAGTTCACGAATCTTCTTAGCCACGAGAACCGCTTCCGCGTAACGTTCTTCATCACGCAAGGTATTGAATTCGTCAACCAGTTCGGCAATCCGCTGATCGACCTCAACGCGATGTCGCTTGCGACGATCGACGTCTTCCAACCGCGCGGCGTTCGTCTCATTCAGTTCGATCTCCGCACGGAAATCGTTCATGTACTTACTAACTTCAGCCAATCGGCGATCGACGAGGGCTTGCAGGAGCTGTTTGTCTCCCGTCGAGAGACTTGATTCGTTGACGATTCGGGCCGTTTCGTTCAACGATTCAATCGCGCCCTTGGGATCGGTCGTGGTCATGCGAGCCGCTTCGCTGACGCGACGCTTCACGTCGAAGTTGATCTGCTGTCGGATTCGCAGCTGTTCGTCCGACGCCTCCTGCAACAACCGACTTGGCGGCTGCTGAGGACTCGTAGCGGCACGGAATGCCAACCGGTCCTGCAATCGTTGAGCGGTCACAGGATCAAGATCGTTCTGATGGGCGGCCGCTTCACGGAACAATTGTGCGGCTCGCTGCGGATCGCCTCCACGCAGGGCTTGTTCGCCCAGCTCCATTAATCGCTGCCCCGGCGAGGCGTTGCCTGCCACCGTGGCACGAGGAGCGCGACGCACGACCGACGAGGGAGCGGCAGCTGGCTGCACTGCGGGAGCAGCCGGGACGGCTCCCCCGTTATATAGTTGCGTACGAGGAGCTTGGATCGCTTCTCCGACGCCACGATTTGGCGAGGCAGCTACTCGCGGCGCCGCGGCTGGCGGAGTCGCTGGTGCTGATCGGGACGCCGACGTCGAGGCAGGCGCACCCGGCTTGGGCACGGCACGCACGACAAAGTCACCTGCACCTGCGGCAGGAGCAGCTTCTTCGGTACCCGCGACCAGTTGAATTGCGGAATCGTACTGCGACGTTCGAGGATAGGCGGGCTGAGCACCGCCGGCAGTCACAACGCGCGACTGCTCGTTATACGGATCGTAAACGGCTCGGCTGGCCGTAGGACGACCTTGAGTTCGCGCGGGCGAAGCGAGTTGGGTTGTGGGAGGAAGTGCCCGCGGTGGTGCCGCTTGAGCACGACCTGGAGCCGTATCCGCCGGCAGGGACTTGAATGCCAGGGTACCACGACCGGTCTCCGCAGTGGCCGGAGGAGCCATGGGAGCTCTCGTCGCAGCAATGCGAGCCGGGGCCTGTCCGGTAAGATCATTCCACAGACGTTCGGGGGAATCTTCTTGCGGTCCAAACTGTCCGCCAGCTTCCAGGGCGAGCTTAGCGAAATGCTCGGCACCGACTCGATCGCCACTGGCGAACGCTTCGCGTCCCTTTCGAAGATAATGGCTAGCCTTGCCTTTCTTATCACCCAGCAAAGCGTCTACATTCTGGCCAGCATTCTTGAAGGGATCACTCTTGGTCGTCTCTTTGCGAGATCCAAAAGGTGAAGCCAAACGAAAACGCGAATTTCCACTCGGACGGCTAACACCGGCTGCTCGCGACTTCGCAGCGTCGATGTCGCGACGCACCTTTTGAGGTGTATCGCCCAAGCTGAATCGGAACTTACTCCAATTCGACTCGGCCTGCGCCACGTAGCGTTCGGCCACATCGTACTGCTGCTGATCGATCGCTTGGCGAGCGAGTCGCAACAATGCGGGCCCATCCTGCTTGACATCGGATCCCGCCTGCGCGAGAACACTGACGACGGTCAGACGCGATGCCAATTCGCTGGAGTACGAGTAAGCAACACTTCCCTGCAGCATAACAAAGCTCAAGGTCGTGACGGCCGTAATCCTGGACGTGATATTCAACGCTATTCTCCTTCGTCGACTGCGCCGCTCAGTTGCCTGTTGAGGCAAGTCTAGACTGCTGAGCAACGTTTCGTGGTAATGTCGTTTGGGCATTGTCGTTCTCGACGTTTCCCGCGGTGCGAACCATATTCATCACAAGGAAATTCGCACGGTTGGAAAATCATTTGAGCGACAAGTCCGTCACGCGGAAGTGTCCACTCGTCGAAACTTCTGAATTGAAAATGAGAATTCGTGTAGAGAAGAGGGCGGTGTAAATACCTAGCCCACAGATGGCGGTCAATACCAATCATTGAAAGTCATTGAAAACTTTTCTAAACGAGCATTTTTTCGAGCCGGCAGTGATGGCACCGCGCGCATGAAGTGATCGTCTGCAAGAAGAAACTGGTAAACCAGGAAGGTTGCCAGCGCGCAGACAAGACGCGATGTCGGTCGGTCGATTTCCTCGAACGTCGAAGCGATCTACGAAGCAGAAGAGGCGTAACGATGCTTGAGCTGATCGAGCACAACCGTCGCAAGAATTAGTGCTCCAAACACCACTTTCAACTTGTAAGAACCAATACCAAGTTGACTGAGCCCGGAATCGATAACGGCGATAATTAACGTCCCAATGAGCGTGCCTGTCACACGTCCTTCGCCGCCGGCGATACTCGTCCCCCCCACAACAACCGCGGCAATTGCCTGCAATTCATAGAGGTTTCCACCGGTTGGGCGCCCGCCGAACAAAGATGCGTCGATGACCCCGCTCAGGCCAGCAGCTGCGCCACAGAGCGTGTAAACGGAAATCAACACCAGAAATACCGGCACGCCCGAAAGGCGAGCCGCTTCGCGATTTCCGCCCACCGCATAGACATAACGCCCGAAGGAAGTTCGCGTCATCACGATGTGCGCAAGTAGGTACAACGCTAAGACGATGTAGATCGGCACGGGAATGCCAAGCGGCCGGGCTGTGCTCAGGCCGTGAAACGACTTGGCAAGAATATCGATCGCCTCTGGGGAAGCGACCGCGCTGCCACCCGTGGCGATCCACATCGCCAGCCCCGGCGCAATCATGAACATGGCGAGCGTGACAATGAATGGGGGAACCCGAAGGAAGGTTGTTACCATGCCGTTGAATAAGCCGCAGGCTGCCCCCATTCCGACGCCAACAGCACAACCGCCGACCAGCCCCCAGAACGTCGCCTCGGCACCACCGAACCAAGAATTGATTGCAACCGCGGTCATAACCGACGCGAGGGCCATCACGCCACCGACGGAAAGGTCAATTCCCGCCGTGATGATGACGAGCGTCATACCTACGGCAATAATCGCAATTCGCGAGCTATTATTCAGCAGATTCTTGAAATTATCAGCGGTTAGGAACAACGACCACGGGTAACTCGGTGGGATCATTACGGCCGTACTTGCAAACGGACCGCCACGGGCTCGCAATTTTTGCTGCTCCAGGAACTTGAGCGTTGCGGTGGGATGATTAGTAGCGATAACCGCAACCGTTTCCGCCTGATTGGCCGCGATCACGTCAAGAAACTCGCGAATTTGGCGAGGATGACCTGAGAACGCCTGTACCGCCTCGACACCCTGAGCGGCCAGCTCTTTCTCGATGGCGTCACCAAAGGGTCGATCTCCATCGACGGGTCGCGTTAATACGATCACGCTAGCACCTACGCCATACTCGCTGACGATGGACCTCGCTAATTCCGTCCCATGCTGTGGCGTTTGGGGCTGATGATCGTAACGTAGCATCACGCTAAACATCACGATAAGCAGCAGGAGGACCGCAACCGGACCGAGTTTAGTGAGCAGCTTGAGTGTTGCCTGAGATTTCATTGCCATCAACTATCGCTCTGTAACACCGTCTTGATTACGCGTGCCAGACGTTCGAGCATGCCTGACCCGCAATGAACTCCGTCCGCCCAAATTGCCACGGCAACCCGCTGTCACTGAATCGCCAACTCCATGATCTGTTTTTGCGTGGCACCGGGCACATCTTCGATTTCTCCGGTGATGCGTCCTGAGTGCATGACCAGAATCCGATCGGCCATGCCCAACACCTCTGGCAGCTCGCTACTGATCATCAAGATCGCCTTTCCTTTGGCAGCCAGTTCATTAAGTAGCGAGTAGATTTCGAATTTCGCTCCCACGTCAATGCCTCGAGTCGGCTCGTCGAAGATAATCACGCGGGCATTCTGCTCCAACCACTTGGCCAACACAATCTTTTGCTGATTACCACCAGAAAGCGTTTCGGCTCGTTGCCGACGACTAGCAATACGAATTCCAAGCTGTTGAACATAACCGTCGAAGGCGTTCATCTCTTGCCGCTGCCGAACCCAACCCCAGCGAGAGAATCGCCCCAGATTCGGCAGGCCGAAATTATGTAACACGCTGTGCCCTAGCACGAGTCCTTGCGATTTCCGGTCTTCGGTCAACAGGCAGACGCCAGCAGCGACCGCGTCACGGGGACGACGAATATCGACCGTCTGGCCGTCGACGATGATCTTTCCTGAATCGCGCCGGTCGGCACCAAATAGCAATCGCGCGGTTTCGGTCCGGCCCGATCCAACCAGGCCAGTCAGGGCCACTATCTCCCCTCGTCTGATCGTGAGTGAAACATCCCGGACATCCGGCGTTCGCGACAAACCTTCGACCGCCAATCTTGGTTCGCCTAATTCGACCTCCCGAGGCGGATACTCGTCCTTCAAGTTCCGACCGACCATGAGCTCAATTAGACCGTCTCGCGTGACCTCTTGAATTGGCAGCTCGCCAACCGTTTCACCGTCACGAAGCACCGTCACGCGATCAGCAATTTCGAGCACTTCGCCCAAACGATGACTAACATAGATGATTCCTATCCCGCGTGACTTGAGTTCGCGAATCACCGCGAAGAGACGTTCGACTTCTACCGGCGTCAGGGCCGCCGTCGGTTCGTCCATCACAATGATCCGCGCATCGACCGACAACGCCTTGGCAATTTCAACTACCTGCTGTTCGGCGATACTCAGCTGCCGACAAATCGCCGCGGGATCAACGCGGACCCCTATTTCTTCGAACAGCTGAGTCGCTCGCGATTGTTCTTCTCCGCTACGAATCCACCCCAAACGGGTTCGCTCGTGGCCGAGAAAGATATTGTCTTGCACGCTCATGGCCGGCGCAAGATTGAGCTCCTGATAGATGACGCTCACCCCAGCCCTTTGCGCCGTAAGCGGGTTCGCCTGTCCGAGCGGGACACCATTCACCTCAATGCTGCCAGAATCCGGACGGTGCGCACCACTGAGCGTCTTGATCAAAGTACTCTTGCCGGCGCCGTTTTCGCCCACCAACGCCAGCACTTCACCACTTTCCAAACGCAAGTCGACGCCGCGCAGCGCATGAACTCCCGGAAAACGCTTCTGGATACCGGTCATCCGCAGTAGCGGTGGTGTCATCGGCATTGGCTTGTAAGTTCGTCGTGCGAGCGTCGCCCGATCTAGGATTGGTAAAGGCCAGACGGGACTACTGCAAATCGGGATCGGATTCGGCGTCCGACTTGCGGTACAGTGCGGTCGGGAATAGCTGCACCTTCTCGAAATCTTCGCCCTCTAGGTACTTAACGATGTTCTCAATCGTGACGTGCGCCATCTTCTTCGGGAACTGAATCGGGTCGGCATAAATCTTCCCATCGCGGATCGCCTTCTTTCCGGCCAATGCTCCATCGAAACCGATGATGGTTACCTCTCCGACTCGGTTCGCCTGCTCCAGGGCAGTGTAGGCCCCCAGCGCCGAGGGATCGTTGATCGCAAAGATCGCAGCAAGGTTCTTGTGCGCCGTCAGCAGACCTGCAGCCCTCTCAAGACTCTTGCCCCGGGCGCCTCCCCCCTCTACTTCCGCGACAATCTTAATCTGCGAATCGGGGTTCTCTTTGTTGTGGGCGTCGATCGCCGTGCGGAATCCCTTGACTCGCAGCACGCATGAATGAGCCTGCTGGTAATGCAGAATCGCCACTTCGCCGCCCGACTCGCCGAGCACCTCAATCATGGCCGCGCCGGCCAGTTCTCCCCCCTGCTCGTTGTCGGTGCCCGCGTGACCAGCAATCTCGATTCCTTCCGCCACGCATTGCAGATCGTTTGTGAAAACTGGAATGCCGGCGGCGTTCGCCTTCTTGATCGCGGGACCAATTGCCTTGCGGTCGGCGGGGTTGATGACAATGGCCGTCACGCCCTTGAGGATGTAATTGTCGATGTGATTGGCCTGTTTCTCGACGTTCTCCTCCGCGTCGTGATATTCGAACGTAAAGCCCGCCTTCTCAGCGTCTTGCTTCATCGTCTCTGCGATGGTCGCGAAGAAAGGATTCTTCAGACTCAGTGCCGAAAAGGCGATCACGCCCTTGCTACCGGCAGGTGTTGAAGATGCACCTGCCGTGTCGTCCTTCCCTTCACCGCCACAACCGACCAACGTGGTCAGCGCGACAAGCAAACCACCAACGACTATCTTGCCTGCCAATCTACGCATATCGTTAATCCTTTCCTGATATTTTTTTCACTGCGGAAGACGCGTGAGAGTATGTCAGCGGACGAGTGCCCGTGCGTCAACACACGATCATACCAGGCGCCGCGCACCCTTTTCTACTATGCAAAATCGATTTCACGCCCCACTCGCCCCACACTCGGCCTGTAGAACGCGGCCCGCAGCACCACTACAATACCACCAGCATCCACATCGCCCTTGCTGCACGACGTCCTTCGTCAGCATCTCCCTTAATTACCAACATTGTCACGGCACCTTTGCCCAAGCGGAGAAGAGAATATGCGTTCGTTGTCCCGTATCATCCGAGGCGCAAGCACCAGAGGCCGATCATTCACGCGACCTCGGCTCATCGTCGCCCTGGCGATTCTCTCGTTGCCCTCCATCTTCCCACGAACCGCGGCCGCCGAGCTGCCGGAGCGTCCGAACATCGTCCTCATCTTGGCCGACGATCTCGGTTACGGCGAAGTCGGCGTCTATGGCCAGCGGCTCATCAAGACGCCGCACCTCGATCGCATGGCCGCCGAAGGGATGCGGTTCACGCAGTTCTATGCCGGAGCCCCCCTCTGTGCATCGTCGCGAAACGTCCTGCTGACAGGCGAACACACCGGCCATTGCCGTGTTCGCGACAACGGCGTTCCTTCCATCCAGACACTTCGCCCCGACGACGTAACGCTAGCTGAAGCGATTAGCCCCGCTGGCTACAACTCAGCGATCGTCGGCAAGTGGGCCATCGGTGGCGATCTTCCGGAAACAGGCGGACGCCCCGAAGACCAAGGTTTCGATCACTTCTTCGGGTTCCTCAACTCCGTACAAGCCCATAACTATTACCCCGAATACCTGTGGCGCAACCGCAAGAAAGTGCCGCTGGGCAATGTCGTTAAGCGAGTCGGCAAGGGCTACGCCGGATTCGTCGGTGGTCGTGCAACAAAGCGTGTCGCATACAGTCACGACCTGATCATGGACGAAGCGCTCGGCTGGATTCGCGAAAACAAGGACGAACCGTTCTTCTTACTGCTCACGCCGACTATTCCGCACGCCAACCCAGAAGCTCGCAAGGACATCGGCAACGGCACCGAAGTGCCCGACCTCGGCATCTACAAAGACAAGCCGTGGACCGAGCAGAACAAAGGCCACGCAGCGATGATCACCCGGCTCGATACGGGCGTCGGCACCTTGCTGTCTCTTCTTCGCGAACTCAAGATCGATGAAAACACTCTGGTGATTTTCACCTCGGACAACGGCCCGCACAACGAAGCCGGGCACAACCCCGAGTTCTTCGACGCCAACGGTCCGCTGCGTGAAGCGAAGTTCAGTCTCTGGGAAGGTGGCATTCGCGTGCCGACCATCATGCGATGGCCTGGCGTCATCAAGGCGGGCGAGGTAACCGACCACGTCGGCTATTTCGGCGACTTCATGCCGACTCTTTGCGAACTGACGGGCACGCCTCCCCCTTCTCCGCCACATGGCCTCGACGGCATCAGCTTCGTGCCAACAATCACCGGTAACGCCGACAAGCAGGAGAAGCATCAGTTCTTATATTGGGAATTGATTGGCTGGAGCCCTCGCGAGGCGGTCCGATTCGAAAACTGGAAAGCCTTTCGCGCTCCGCTCGGTTACGGCGACATCCTGCTGTATGACCTGAGTACCGATCTGTCGGAGCAGCACAACGTTGCCGACAAGTATCCCGAGATTGTCCAACGGGCTGCCCGTTACATGGACGCCTCACACGTCGACAACGAGCACTGGAAAGCTCCCAAGAAGCCGTAGAAGGACGCGATCAGCATGTCTCGCAGTGACCGCGTTCTACGATCGATCACCGAAGCGATCGGCGACACTCCACTGGTTGAGCTCACGCGGCTGGCCGACGAACTGGGCGGCCGCGTACTGGTCAAGTTGGAGCATCTCAACCCGGGCTTCTCCAAAAAGGACCGCATCGCCCTCGAGATCATCGAAGAGGCGGAACGCGACGGTCAATTGCAGCCAGGGCAGACGGTCGTCGAGCTAACCTCGGGCAACACCGGCACCGGGTTGGCCATCGTCTGCCGTGCCAAAGGATATCCTGTCGTCACGGTCATGTCGCGAGGCAATTCACCGGAGCGTGCCCAAATGATGCGCGCCCTGGGGGCGGAGGTCGTGCTGGTCGATCAGGCGACGGGTTCAACCACAGGTCAGGTTACAGGCAAGGACTTGGAGTTAGTCGAACAACGCACGCAAGAGATCGTTGCCGAACGACGGGCGTTTCGTGTCGACCAATTCATGCGAGAAGGAAACGCCTTGGCCCACGCACGGCACACCGCCACCGAGATCCTTCGCCAAAGCGGCGGCGACATCGACGCTTTCTGTGATTTCGTCGGCACCGGCGGAAGTTTTGGCGGCTGTGCGAAAGCGTTTAAGCAGCATCGCGCTGACATTGGCTGTTACGTGGTCGAACCGGAAGGGGCCGCGGTTCTTTCCGGAGAAGTGATCACCAACGCCAATCACAAGCTCCAAGGGGGCGGTTACTGCCGCGACGATTTGCCACTGTTGGATCTCGAACAGATCGACGGTTTTCTTACCGTGAGCGACGCCGAGGCGATTCACTGGACGCGGCGACTGGCTAGCGAAGAGGGCATCTTCGCCGGTTTCTCCTCCGGCGCAAATGTGGCGGCCGCGGCGAAGCTATTGGCCGGTTCCTGTCAAGGCAAGACTATCGCGACACTGATCTGCGACTCCGGCCTCAAGTATCTTTCCACCGATCTTTGGAAAGATTAACGCCCCGCAGTCTGGCAATCGCAATACGGACTTCGTCTGCGTCGTCGGCCCAAGCAGACTAGCCCCACCAACCCCAGGCCAGCCAACGCGCAGGTCGACGGCTCTGGCACCGCGGAACCAGAAAACGAAATCGAGAACGCGGAGCTCACCGATTGTCGCTCAATGATCGTGGAATCGCCCGGTCCGGAAAAGTTCAGCACCAATCGGCGATAAGTGAAATCGTCGGTTCCTGTGTCTGGATTATCTCCTACGAGACCGCTACCGATGACGTCCGTCGAATGAAACAAATCAGGACCGCGAAAATCCATGGACAGACTGGTTAAGGAAAAGGATCCGGTTCCGCCACCGTAGTCGGTCACGAAACTATTGGCATCGATCGTGCCGAAGCTGCCTCCGAGATTCATCAGCATGTTGTCAGCGGGACCAGCCAACAACTGCTGATAGTGCCGACCATCGCCACCCGAGAAGCCGACCGCGCCGGCGAAAGAATCGGTTACCGACAACGAAAAGTTGTCGAGTGCTCCGAGGAATGAATGAGCGCTACCGCCTCCCGTTGGCAAAACGGATTCGTCGAGTTCAAACGTGAGGGTAAACGGATCGAAAGAAGAGAACGGGCCCGGATTGAACTGGCTCATTTGCCCACTGAGCGTGACGAGAATGGCGCTGGCCGGCGTCGCCACGAAGGCCACTGATGTCGCGACTAACAATCCAAAGCACTTAAGACAAGTCATTCGTTCTTCCTAATACGATTAGCCAACGTGATTTACATCGAGGCGAAACACCTTGAGTCCACCACTAGAAAACAATTCGACAACGTCCTCTTCTAACGTCCCCGTCTGACGAGAAATCCTAACGACAAGAGCGAAATCAGTCCAAGAGCAAACGCTGAAGGCTCCGGCACCGCGCCAATCTCATGTGCACCCGACTGCACCATACTGAACTGTGCCGTTCCGCCTCCCGTATCGGGAACGACATTCTGAATATCCTGCACTCCGGAGAAGAACACCCCAAATCCGTTCAACTCAGGCACGACCGGTGACTGCCACGATGGAAACTCGGCACCCCAATCGGTCGTTCCGTGCACAAGGTCAAATGAATTGTCTGAGAACCCCGGTCCCAGATCGAAATTTGGCAGAATGAAAGTGAAATCTTGGGGCAGTGTCCAAGCTGGACCCGTTGCGGTGCCAGTGGCTGTCGAGGGAACGGTGGCTGGGCCCGACGTTGCAGGGACATTAATCGTGCCCGTATAAGTACTCGCAATAAACGAGGCTTCGGTACCGTCGAAATCGACTGGCTGCCCTTCAAACGAAACCGAGCCTGGGGTGGAGTCGATCGTCGGCTGAGTCGCGGTGAAATTAAAATTTAGTCCGCCGCCACCATCCGGAATCCCAGGCAGAATGATGTTAAAGTCGAACTGCGAAGCCGTGTACGTCTCCACGATGGTCAACGCTGCTGCCCGTGTGGGAGTCGATGCGAGAGTCACGGTTGCGATGAGAAACGACGCGTAGATCGTGCGCATGACAAATCCCTCGCTTGGTTAGGGACAGCTGCCAAACATGGAGTTCCCCGTGAGACTCGCGGAGACTGTTAACGTCTCCCGCAATATAACCGGTCGCTTGGCGAATGCAACGATTTTCTCGAAGGAAATACGACCGGCCCAAAATAGACGAGCCAATTTATAGAACTTCCATTGAGCCTTACCCGCCCGACCTGTAGCCAGGAATAGAATTCATATGGCAACCGATCGGGCAGAGTTCCTCATCGAGCTCGGCCAATTGCACATGAGACATGCAAGAAGCTTTGGCCTCTAGATACCGGGATTTGCGGGAGCAGTCCGGTTCTTTTCACACATCTCTCTGCCGTAACGCCACGCCGCTACCCCGGAAACCGACATGGGAGATCGGCACATTTAGCGGACGAGATAGGCCGGCGTGAACACCAAGTCGCTGGTATTCACTTCGGTGGTGGGAATGGCGCCTTTGGTCGCCATGACAGCCGGCTGAATCATGACGTACTTCTTACTGGCCGGCCCGGTCAGCTTGACATCCATAATGCGAATACCGACGAATTTTACGATCTTGTAAACCGCATTATTTCCCGGCCCGGTAACGGTACGAAAGATCGGAATGACGCGAGGCTCCCCCTTAATCGAGGCCAGCTCGTCTTTGACGCCGGCGCTGATGCCGGTATCTCCGTTGAGGAACAGCTCACCATTCGAGTCGAGCTCGACCGAACCGCCGTGATACGCCAGGTCGGACTTGGAAGCTCCGTGAACAATTTGGCGCGCGATATCATTGGTACTGTTGTTACTGCTGCCGATGTCGACCGTGCCACGGTTGCCCGGCGAACCGGTCCCCTGCGGGTAGAGATTGGCTTCCAAGATTCCATCGCCACCACTGGTGATCGTTTGCGTGGCTTCATCCCAGGACCAATCGTCGTCGGTGTTGCCGGCGACCAGGTCATTCCAGGTATCCTCGTCGAGCGCGAATGGCAAAATGCCAACATTGCTTCCGTCGTAGGGAATTTGAAAACCACTAATCTGGCTACTCACGACAGCAGTCGCGTCCGCTTCGAGAGATGCCTGCGTGATCCCAAAGATACGGGCAAAGAACAATCCGATCTCGCCATTCTGCTGATTCGTTCGCTGCACGCGTACCTTGACCGCGTTGAAGACACTGGGATCGGTGAGATCAAGTGCGGACCCGGCGCTCGACGGATCGGCCAAGTAACCGACCACGACATCACCATCGGCCAGGTTGTTCAAATTCTGGTCGACCGCGGGGGCATCCGAGCGGACGGCGTTGTAGCTGGCGTAATCAGCGGCCGTCGCCCGAGCACTCGAAATCGCTGCCGTAAGATTCGCATCTCCGTCGAAGGCACCTTCGTCAATCAGATCCCAAGCGGCAGCCAAGGCCGCTGAATCGGCCGAGCGTTGCAGTTCCGTTCGGGCAGCAAGAATCGTCCCGATATCGATGGCAAACGCCAGGCAGCCGAGCATCACCACCATGAAAAACAACGCGAGAAAGATGACGTTACCACGGCGTCTGCGAAACGTTCGGCTCTGATTCCTGCTTCTCATCGGATCGTATTCGGCTTCTGAAGATCGTAATCTGCCGGACAAGATGTATTTCTCGCACGACGTGAGGGCCCTTTGCCCCCGGGACACGGAAAATTAGTCATCGTTGAGTGTGACGGTACCGCCGGTGGCCGTTCCGTAGAGACCGTCGGCCGTATAGGCCCGCACTTCCACCAACTCCAGTCGCTCCACGCGATTGGCGGCAAAGCCGACTTCCGAATTGTTCAGCGACACGGACGGGAGGTAATTGCCGAGGCTGGTCCGCTCGGTCGCCACGGTGAATTTCAAGTAACCCTCGCCTCCGAAGGATCCCCACGTCGTGGACGAGCCGTTCGTTACGGCAAACGTCAACGTGCCACTATCCAGGCTCATCGATTGCGTCCAGGTAACCGTTTCCCCTTCGTGGCTCAATACGCCCTGCTTCGAGTTAGCTTGACTCGCTTTGATCGATTCTCCACTCCAAAGCTGTAGCTGCATGCCCCCTTCTTGGTAATCGGGCTGCGAGTGATGATTCAACGTGAAGGCGGCGTGGGTCGATTCGATATCTCCGTTGGGCGAGAGCACGCAGCGAATCTGTGGCGAGCCACTGTTGGTGTCGGGACTCTCAACAACAAGCTTCCAGTCTTCTTCGATTCGGATAATATCGACCGCGGCTGGGCCATCTTGCGCCGTGGCGTCTGTAAGAGGTAACAAGAACGAGCTGATGGCGGCGACGAGCGCGACAGTCAGAGGGCGGCAAGGAAGGATCGAGCGGGACATGTCAGCACCTTTCACAAGAATCTCAGAAACGAACTCATCTCGATTGTCACGCTTGGCAGCTCGCGACAAACGGGTACTTATCTGATTGGCTTCCCAAAAACGTCACCGTCGATCGTCTGGCGAAGCGCGTCGTGCGATGGGGTCCAGCGAGGGGGAGCGTTTCCGGCGACTCGAACGAGCCATCAGGTTCATGCCGGTGATGCGTCCCTCACCAATAGGAAGCATACGTCAGAAAATGCGGGGAGGTCGGATCGCATCAAGAAAAAATGACGCGAATTCCAACCGACTCCCGCACGTCAGAAAGCCGGATTTTGAAGCATTAAAGCCGACCATTTAGCCGCTAGTGGGCATTCGACGGCATCATTTCCCAGGCCTCCATGCCCGACACGCCGCTCGTGCCGCCGCTAGAAAACAGCTTAATCTGCTGGCTGTCGGCACGTGTCGGATAGACCCGGCGCATAACTGCCTGACGACCACCTGCAAAGACTTCGATGATCGATTTGTCGAGAAACACGCGTAGCTCTAGCGACTCCCCATCGGCCAGTCCCAACGGGGCCGCTTCAATGCTTTTGGGGCCTTCGCTCAAACTCGAATGCCGCGTGTCGATCTTCAACTTCTTATCCGCCGCGTCGTAATAGATTCGCGTTTCCTCTTCGCCGCCGGGCGAGCAGCGAACCTTGAGACCATACTGCCCGGCAGTGCCTGGCTTGAAAGTCATTGCCAGTTCCAGGCTGTCACCCTGCACCTCGAGCGGCATTTCGGTATCGGCCGCCAGAGAAACATCGCCCAGCCTCTTGTGGTTGTAGCGAAGGCGAGTGATCTCTTCAGGCACCTGCTGTCGCAACTGACCTTTCTCATCGAGCGAAAGCACACGCGGCAGGCTCATCACACCGGACCAGCCGGCCGTATCGCGAACCTTGAAGGTGCCACGATCCTTGGCCCAAGCCCACATAATCCGCCGGCCACGATCGTCGAGCAGACTCTCTGGCGCAAAGAAGGCGTTGTCGACCCAACTCATCTGCTGATGAAAGCTGGGATGAAACTGCTCGTTCTTCCACTCGCCCAGATAGTAGCGAGCGCCCAGACGGTGGCTAATGCACAACAACATTCGCTTGTTGCCGAGCTGGAAAAAGTCGGCACAGGAAATGTCTTCTTTGATCGAGACACCCGGCACCGTGTGGGCGAGTAGATCGCCGGTGTACTTCCAAGGACCTGCCAGCGTGCCGGTCGATTTGGCCACCGCCGCACGATGGCCACCAAAGATGGCGTAGTAGGTATCTCCTTCCAGCCAACCGTAGGGATCCCAGGAACGGTACTTGCCGTGGTGTTCGTCACCTTCGCGGGTGACGGGGGTAATCGGATTCGAGTCGAGCTTCTTCCATTCGTTCAACTCGTCATCAAGCGCCACCGCCATGGCGTTCCCCTGGCCCACCTGGTGGTAACACATCGTCGGCACACCATCTTTGTTGACGAAGCAATTGCCGCTGAACATGCCGCCGAGCAGGTGCGTGGGATGATGTCGCCAATGAAAGAGATCGGTACTCGAGACATGCCCCCAGTTGTGGCCCCGTTCGTCCTGAAAGATGTAGAACAGGTGGTACCGCCCCTTCCAGAATATAGCGCCGTTGGGATCGAACGGCATTCCGTTCCCTTCCGGGATAACGAAATGGTAGCCAGGCCGGTGCGGATCGGTGAGCAGTTCTTCACGGAGCGCCCGAGCGACGGGAGCCGCTGCCTGCCGCGACAGCTTGAGGGCCATCGTCTTGGGCCCCTTCGTCGAGGCGACCATGTAGCCACCTTGCTTGAGGTGCAACTTGCCGTCGGCAATGCGTGCTTCGCCGTGGAGCGTGCTGGAAACGAACCATTTCTGCTCGTCGACGGTGCGCCCTTCTTCAAAGTTCCACCAGGCGACTGGAGCCGGCTGCGACGATTCGTTCGGCCGCAGAGCCGCGATGGCCTCGCGGCCCAGGGCAATGTTGTAGATCCGTGCGTCGTCGATGGTGCCGCTGAAGAAAGCGTTCTCGTCGCCGGCGCCGAGGTGACGTAGGCCAAACAGAATCACGCTGTCGCTGCCGAAGGTTTCCTTGCCGCGAACGTTGTAGGTGGCATAGCTCTTGCCATTTCGGAAGATCGAGACCTGCTCGCCCTGATAGACAACCGCAATCTGCACCGGCGTTGACGATTGCTCAACCGCAAAGTCGGCAAGATTCTTGGGACTGCGGAGGTGACCGTTGCTAGCAGACATCCACTTACCAGCGGCGAGTTCTCCGAACACGATGCCGTCAAAAATGCCGTCATGCTTTTCGATCGTGAGCAGCCCGCCCCCTTGCTGAGAGACATTCTCGGGCGTCGCCCATACGACGAGCGTCTTGTCGGCATACGCGGCTTCTGGCATTAGCTGCCCAAGGAAGACACCCAGGAGGGCCAGGCAGAGGAAGTGAAAAGAACGCTGCGATAGGTACGTTGTCATCGGGGAGACTCCAGGGGGCAGGACCGGCTTCGCGTTTGGCGAACCGAAACGAGCAATTGACGCACGCCGATCATCGACCGTAGACGGGCCGCCCGTCAAGCGGCAACGTGAGCAGCGGCCGCCAGTCCAGACATACGGAGCTGCACCCTTCCACCAAAATAGCAGGCTAACGTCGTCGTCGGTGGCTCAAGAGCCCTAGGCCACCGAGGGCCAACACCGCGAGTGCCCAGGTGCTGGGCTCCGGAACCGGAGGACCGGTAACCACCAGATCGAACGGAATCTGCGGACCACCCAAACTCAAGATGATCGAATTGACCGTCAGCAGATTCTGCAGCCCGGTCAGGTCCAGGCCGGTCGGGAAGACGTTGCCCATGCTACGCGTCGTCACCCCAGGTTCCGCGAACGAGGTCGACTCGGAGAGCTCGCTGTTGGTCGCGGTCGGGAAGGAGCCCAAGAGGATCGTGCTGTGAGCGCCCGGGATAAAGCTGTTCGTGGCGTTCTTGAGAACGTACGAAATCAACGTATTGCCTTCCCAGTCGATGACCACTTCCCCGGTGGCCGGGTCGTAGATCAGATCCGGAATCGCCGGATCACCGTCGGCCGAGGCACCCAGCACGTCAGCAGCCACATCGGGAGCTGGATTGAAATTCGCGAACATCGTCTGAATGTCCAGATTGTCGACATCGCCGTCGTTGGTGCTATTGATAGTCGCACCCAAAGCATCATCGTGAACATCCCCCTGGGCACGCGTCCTCGGGGTCGTCCAATTCGTGGTGCCTGGCCCCGTGAAGTTCACAAACGCCGCCTGGATGTCTTCGAGATTCGAGACATAACCGTCGCAGTTGGCGTCGCCGACAACACAAGTATTCAGACTGGCCATGAAAATTTCCCAGTCATTTCCATCGCTTCCTTGCCAGGCGATGGTCGAGCCAGAAATACTCGGCCGAATGTCGTCTACGTCATTGTCTGTGATCTGATGCGTTGTCGTGCCATCGAACAAGAAAATCTCCTTGTCGTTGCCGTCAAATCCTTCGTAAACCACGAAGTCTCCATCGATCCTTGGGTTGAAGTTGTACGTGGTCGCGTCGGTCGTGATGACCGATTCTGTACCGGAATTTCGATCGTAGAGAATGATCTCCCCGGACTCGCCGATGCCACGCGACCAAACAAAATGATTATCTCCAATCTGCGGTTCACGATCGTTCTGGCTACCGGCGGAAAGCTGCGTGATCGTACTCCCGTCGAAATAGTGAATACCATTGCCCCGCCAGAGAACGTCGTCGCCGGACATCTGAAAACTTGAGTGGTCCCAGGCATCCCAAGTCAGCTGCCGTGTTCTGGTACCATCGAAGAAAAAAACCTGTTGATAACCCTCAGAGCTGGAGGTCCAAATGCCCTTTCCTTCCGAGAATTGCATCAGACCTTTTTCTAAACCATCGTTGGTCAACTGCGTCGCTGAGGTGCCGTCGTGCACCATGATCTCGTCCTCTTGCACCCAGGCAACAATGCCATTGGATATTTGGGGAGCCGTATCGTCTACAGAATTGGCGGTGAGATTCCATGTTTGACCATTTTCATGACGATAGATTTCGTAGTCGTAGTTTCCCTTTCGCTGATACACAACGACATCGCCTTCAATCTGCTCGCCCCTGGCATCGTCCCCCAAATTGAGCGCCGATGAGCCGTTGTAGTGGTAAACCCGCCACTCATTTCTATCAGGAACGTAAGAACTCCAGACCGCCTTTCCGTTAGACGCCGAAGGCCTAAAATCGGGAAAATCGTTGTCGGATATCTGGGTGATGGAATACGTCAACGCATCCACGGGTGACGCGACCATCAGCGAAGCAACAACTACATACAGGCAAGACGCTGCCAACGAACGGTAGCGGATAAAGCGATCCCGACTCGTGAAGTTCATCATGAAATTCCCTTTCAAGGAAGAAACGAGCTGCAGGCCGTATGGCTATCGATTGCTACCCGTTGTGCCCTGGCTACCCAACGCTGCCCTTGCTTCCCAAGCATGTTTGACTGGAACGACAGATACGAGCCGCCCCCTGCAGAAACCCCTCCAGTACTCGCCGATTATGGCACGCTGAACGGTTCAAAGTCAAGTATGGCACGCTGAACGGTTCAAAGTCAAGGATTTTTGCGGCATTTCAATTGCCCCAGATACCGAAGACGTGCGTTACGCAGAAATACACGACTTAAGATTTCGCGAAGAAGTGAGGCCTCTATCACACGCAACCTATCTTACGCCCTTGCGTCAGGACTTGATCGCGACTCCACACCGGAGCTAAGCCGGCACCGGAATCGGACAGTCGAGCGAGTCGGCAATCGCTCGCATCAGCTCCGCCTCGGCGATGCTGATCTCGCCATCGGTGGCGATCGAGGCGGCGGCCGCTTGTAGCAGCAACTGCTTAACAGCCGGTGTTGCCCTCTCGAACTTGTCGAGCGCTTCGTGCAACTGCGGCACACGGCACTCCTGCGGTGGCAATATCGATTCGCTCACGGCCCCTTTCAAGAAGACGTTCATCGCCTCGTCGAAGGCTTTGCGCGAGAGATCCTCATCCGTGTGCCCAGCGTGGGCCAGCATGGACAGCAGCGTGATCGCCTCGCCCTTCACCGCACCTGTGGAATGATAGGCCACGCGAGGCGGCTTACGATTCTGAAAGTGACGATCGAGTCGCAGCAGGATCAGCCGCTGCATAACGAACTCCAGCAGACTGACACGTCGATCGGCGGCGATCAACGCCTGGACCATTTTACGAAAGTCGTGATACTGCGCCGGAGCCAGGTCGTGCAACGTTCCTTGTACGATTTGAATAAGCGGCAATCGCGTGGCCGGATCGAGTTGTCCCAGATCGGCATTCAACTGCTCGGTAACAAACGCCATCTCTTCCCCTGCCGCCTTGCGAATCATGGTCAGCTGCGCGGCTCGAATGTCGTCTTCTCCTTCGCGAGCCGGCTTTTCCAATAGCGTGGCAAACACGATCGCGCGGGCGCTATATGGGTCGCGAGCCGACTCCATAATGAACGTCGGCACGGACTGCATCAGGTGGGACGCGCGATCGACATGCTCCGTGGTGGGCTGACCGATCGACGCGAGTACCACCGCGGCGCTGAGCGCCCCGTGACCTGCGGCAAGGGGTACCCCGGCCGCTTGCTCCGGTCCTGGTTGAACTCCTGCCGCCCGATCGCCCAATCCGGGAATCGGCAGTGGGATGGGTGGCATCGGCGGCCGGCCTGCCGATGGGTGCTTCACTGCCTCGGCCACGACGGGCTCGGCGCGAGCATCGGTCAGTCGCGCCACGCGCGGAAACTTCCCGTCGAACTGAGGATCAATGCGAGAGATTCGTTCGGCCAAAGGCGGGTGCGTGGCGAACGGCCCATTGGCCCGGAACCGCATCGCATTGGCAAAGAACATGTGGCTGGCAACTTCGGCAGCGGGGGTATCGAGCCGCGACCCCTTGACGATGCCACCGATCTTCTTGAGTGCACCACCGATGCCGTCGGGGTAGCGAGTGAATTGCACGGCCGAAGCGTCGGCCAAGTACTCACGCTGTCGCGACACCGCCGACTTGATCAGACGACCAAAAAACAATCCGATGTAACCGATAATGTAGGCGGCTAATCCAATGATCATGATGGCCGCCTGACCGCCGTCGCCACCTTTACTGTCACTACGACTACTTCGTCGACTTGAGCTGCCCATCGAGCGAAACACGAAGTAACCAATCAGCGAGAGTAACTGAATGCCGTGCAGGATCCCCACCAGGCGGAGATTGAGCCGCATGTCCCCATTAAGAATGTGGCTAAACTCGTGCGCGACGACGCCTTGCAATTCATCGCGAGTGAGACACTCCGTCGTGCCGCGATTCATGCCGATCACGGCGTCGCCTGGAGTGAAGCCGGCCGCGAAAGCGTTGATCCCTTCCTCCTGGTCCAGCAAGTAGACCGGCGGCACCGGCGTCCCGGAGGCGATCGCCATTTCCTCGACAACGTTGACCAGCTGGCGTTCGGACGGATCGGTGGTGTTGGGCTGAATTCGCCGCCCGCCGAGCATTTCCGCAACGGCACTCCCGCCGGCACGAAGCTCCAGCGATTTGAGCCCGCTGCCAATCGCGATGATCACACCATTGATGACCGTGACGATGGCAAAGATGTCGAGCTGGAACCAATCGATTTCACCGCCATTCGATTTGGCCGTCGAGAGCACACTGACAACGACCGCATAGAGTGCGACGTTCATCAAGAGCACCGCCAACACAAAGTAGACGATCAAGCGTCCGGTATTGCGGCGAGCGACGTCCTGGCTCTCAAAAAAATCCATGGGCGAGTCGAAGCTGAAAGTGAACAGAAAAGACCGCGGGCGGCTGGAACCTCAACCGGCGGACACACTTTGAAAAACGGCCACGCTGTGACAACGCAACAACGCCGAGAGTCGACCGCAGACAACGGCCCCCGGTTTCCAATGGCCCATCGCAGTACCGCTTAGAACTTGACCTGCGGAGCTTCCCGCTGACCGGCGTCTTCGATCTCGAACAGCTCCGCTTCGTGGAAGCCCATCATGCCGGCGAGCACAACGGCGGGAAACGTTTCACGCGCGGTGTTGTAACGGGTCACCGAGTCGTTGTACCCCTGGCGAGCAAAGGCGACCTTATTCTCGGTACTGGTCAATTCTTCTTGCAGCGACATCATGTTTTGATTCGCTTTCAAGTCGGGATACGACTCGGAGACCATTAACAACCGGCTGAGAGCGCCGCCAAGTTGACCTTCGGCTTGTGCCAAGTTCTGCATCGCCTGCCGGTCACCTGGTTTGGCAGCCGCGGCCTGACCGGCCGACTGAGCGAGGTTACGGGCGGAGATGACAGCCTCAAGCGTTTCCCGCTCGTGCTCCATGTATCCCTTGGCGGTCTCGACGAGATTCGGGATCAAGTCATAGCGTCGTTTGAGCTGGACGTCGATCTGCGCGAACGCGTTCTCGTAGCGATTACGCAACTTGACGAGCCCGTTGTAGATGCCAATCACGATCACGACCAGCAAGATAATCAGAGCCACGAGTGCTCCGACAACGATCAACGCTATCATTCCTACGTTCATGCGATCCCCGCTATTAGTTGTCTTAGAAACCGCGATTATGCGTGCCGCATGCGGAAATCGAAAACACCGCAAAGGCACCAGACGCAAAGTACTTGTTCGCTAGATACTCTAGCAGATTGCCCGGCTAGTTCTACAGCCTGTTTCTACTGCCGGA
>CAYLRE010000014.1:0-34675 GCA_964385715.1 uncultured Planctomycetaceae bacterium | reverse complement strand
GGTGTAATATTCTTCTGTGTAGAAACAGAAGACGACATGCTTGCCGTAGCCGCCATCGTTGTAGCCCTCGTCGCGAGCGACGCCGGGGAGCGTGTCGAGGATTTTTCTTCTTGCGTGTTCGCACCAAGCGAGCTGGCGTTCGGCGAATTTCCCGTCCCCGTTGGCGAGCATCAGGAAGTTGTCCGACTCGCTTCGCGCATAGCCAGAAGGTAGCGCAGCGGCGAGCGTGTCGCACCAGTCGCGGGCCAAGTTCGACCAGGTGCTCTCGTATTCCGCTTCCGCCACATGGGCTTCAACCCAAGCGGCGATGATTTCCCAGTCGGGGCGCGGCAATCCCTCGCGGGTTTCGAGTGCGCTGGGGATGGAGGCAAGTGTGATCGGCATGGTGGACATTGTAGGGTGCGTGCTGGCACGCACCATAGAAAAAAGGTGGTGCACTACGATCTATGACGAATGCGGACCAAAGTGATGAATTCTAGAAGCAACGCCTCATGATATTGGACAGGACTAGGAAGGAATGACAGGAAAGCAGGATGTTTCATCTCGTCGATCCTGTGATCCTGTCAAAGAAAGTCAGGAAGTTGCGGGTGCGGGATAGTGCCCGCATGTGCCCTCTAGTCCATCCCGCAATCAATCGAACTGCCGATGTCACCAGAACCGCCGGGGCTAGCCAGGCTCGCCTTGGTGCGGATGCGGTTGGTGCAGCCGCTGCATTCGTAGGTGATCGGTTTCTTGTCGACCACCCGCATGGAAGAGGAGCACCGCTCGCACGCCGGCCGGATGCGGCCCCAGATGAATAACATTAGGAAACGCAGAACGGCCATCGCCACAATCAGACCAACGGCGACGCCGATAAAACTGTACTTCTCGATCAGGCTGTGCACGAGGTCGAACCATCCGCGCCGAGCGAATACGTTCACGCCGGCCAGTGCCAGGCCGATACCGACGAGCACCAGAAAACTGAGGATCGTGACGGCGATGTCCAGCGCGCGATACACACGGGTATGGGTTTGTGGTGTCATGGGCGTGAGTAAGATTACGAGTGTGGTAATGACGTAGACAGGATAGAAGGATGGAGGAGAAGAGTCATCTCCAAGGCACTAATCCGATTCGCAGTTTCTGGTGGTCGTATGTTGTGCCTGTTTGTTAGCTCTGCGGAAATGTTCGATGTTTGTTCGAAACATGTTCGCCTTCTGTTCCGCATGCTGGCAGAACCAGAAGGTGCGGCGGACCGCCTTTTTGTTTGTTTTGAACCCGGTAGGTGTGATAGGGTGTTTTTTGTGCGTTCAAAGGGTGCCACTGGCTTCGCCAGTGCCGGGCAATAATTAACCCGAAGCGTGAGCGAGGGACACGACCAAACGGCATGGTCCCTCGCTGACGCTTCGGGTTGGATTTAGAGTGACGATGGACATTTTGGTGCGTGCCGAAACGCACCCTGCGATTCAACAATATTCCGTTCTTTGACAACTTGGTTAGATAGACTTGAGACCTCAGGCCTGAGACTTGAGGGTGCCACTGGCTTTGCCCGTGTTAGCCGTGGTGCTGAAATTGGAAGGCACGGCCCGGAGGGCCAACGCCATATCAGCCCAGGGCGGCGGCTTGCGTGCGCTCGCCTTGCCCTGGGCTATGTTGTGGCAGGCCTTTGGCCTGCTGTGGAACACGGCCGACTTTTTTGGCGTCATGCGCAAATCGGGCGAATTTACTCTAAGGACAACCGCGACAACATCTTGCGGCCAGAATGAGCGAAAACGCTAAATCGCGTAAGGGCCAGCGTGACAACACGTTGGAGTTTTTTGACCCTTACCCCGTTTTTCTGCGTATGGCAAAAAAAGTCGGCGGGTTCTTTGAGAGATCGGCAGCAATTGGGCTACGAAGAGGCGGCACGTTTTCCCGACCGCGCATAAAAAATGCCCCCTCTAGGACTCGAACCTAGAACCTACTGATTAAGAGTCAGTTGCTCTGCCAGTTGAGCTAAGGGGGCGGCTTCGCCTGACGGCGTCGCAGGAAGAGGTAATGTATCGCGTATCCCCGATATTGCCAAGGGGTTCTCTCTTGCCGGCGTTTGGGGCATCGGAGTCGATCATGCCAACTACGACGTCTCGTCTTGTTGCATGCCAAGCTGACGCATCTTGCGGTATAGATTCGAGCGATGCAGGCCCAGGCGTTCGGCGGCCGCGCTCATATTCCCCTGGCTGCGGTCGATGGCCCGACGGATGTAGTCCTGTTGGAATCGCGTTGTCGCATCGGTCAGGGCCAGATTGTCCGGCACCTGCGATCCGCCGGAACTGCCCGTGAGCATGTTCAGTTTGACGTCTTCCTCTTCAATGCGATCGCCACTGGTCAGGTAGGCCAGCCGCTCCATCATGTTTCGCAGCTCGCGAATGTTGCCGGGCCAGCTGTGGGCTAGCAGGGCTTTGCGAGCCGCGGCGCTGAACTTGGGACGCTTGCGACCGGCGGTGCGAACGAAGTCACCGAGAAAGTGCTCGGCCAGCAGCACGATGTCGTTGCCACGATCGCGAAGCGGTGGCAGTTCGAGCGTGACAACGTTGAGCCGGAAATAGAGGTCCTGGCGAAACGACTTCTCCTCGACCATCTTCGCCAGGCCTTGGTTCGTGGCGGCGATGACGCGGGTGTCGGTGTGAATCGGTGTCGATCCGCCTACGCGAACGACGATCTTGTCCTCCAGCACGCGGAGCAACTTCGACTGCCCGCCGAGACTCATGTCGCCGATCTCGTCGAGGAACAGCGTTCCGCTGGCGGCCGACTCGAACTTGCCCGCCCGCGTGTCGTGGGCATCGGTGAAGGCACCCTTTTCGTGGCCGAACAGTTCGCTTTCGAGCAGCGTGTCAGGAATGGCGGCGCAATTGACCGCGACCAACGGTTCCGCCCGACGCCGGCTTTGGTAATGGATCATGCGGGCGGCGATTTCCTTACCGGTGCCGTTTTCGCCCAAGATGAGCACGGCCAGATCGGTGTCGGCGATGCGGGCGATGGTCGAACGAAGTGCTTCGATGGCGGGCGATTCGCCAATCATGGTGACCTCGTCGGCCGCTTGATCAACGATCACCTGATGGCGACTGGCGAGGTTTTCGAGCTCCTGCGTGTTGGCCAGCGCGGTTGCCGCGTGGGCTGCGAGTTCGGTGAGCGCTTGTTGGTCGTCGAGCGTGAAGCGGCCTTCGAGCTTGTTGATGACCTCGAACGCGCCGAGCATCTCGCCATCGGCTCCACGAAGCGGAACGCAGACCAGACTGTTGGTCTGGTAGCCGAGCTGCTTGTCGACTTTGCGATCGATGGCGTCGGAATCGTGGCTGAGATCGACGCGGCGGGGCTCGCCCGTCTGCACGACCTCGCCGACCACACCGACATCGTCGCTGATGCGGAGCTCGCCCCCTTCAACACCCAAGGCAGGTCGCCCGACGAGCGACTTGGTCGGTTTGTCCCACAGGAAGATGCTGGCCCGATCGGCCCCCAGCAGCGAGGTTGCCGCTTCGGCCATCTGCATCAGTAGCGGCTCCATCTCGCGGGTCTGGTTCCACTCGGCCGTAATGGCGATGATCGTTTCCAAGCGACGCAGCCGGCGACGATCGGATTCGCGGTTACGCGTGGCAGTTAGGGCCGTGCCCAGGGCATCGGCAGCGGCGGCCACTTCGGCCAGCGAAGCTTTGCCGTCTTGAATAGCCAGGACTTCTTGGGCGGCTGCGTTCGTGGTGCCGGAAAGCGGGGCAGCTTGCCAGGCTCCGTCCGCCTGAGGTTGGTGCGAGTCGAGCACGTCTGCGAGCAGATCTGTCGGCAGTGGGGCATCCGCACTACTGGCATCGGAACTGGTGGCCGAGACGCGAGACCAGGACCCTCGATCGGCCGCGGCAAGCGTCATATGTGTCGCCGAAAGCGACTCACCGAGTAGCGGCAAGGCCGCATCCAGCAAGGCCACCGCCGTGTCGTGCACGGCTGCCAATCGCAACAGCAGCTCGGCGAATGGAGCACCGGCAGCGGACTGGTGTGAAGGTCGCATTTCGGGCGAATCTGGCATTGGCGCAGCAAGCTCTCTGAAGGTGTCGCGGGGCGTTATCAATTCCGCAACGCATTCTAGGCACGTGTCGTCGATGTGACAACGTCGAGCTGGCCGCCCTGCGAGCGCAAGATCAGCGTGTTAGCGATGTTATCGCTATGAATACCTGACTCGCCAGACTTGCCCGCCGCTGAGAATTACTCGTCAGCAACGGTTACCGATTCCATCGTGTCGCCCTGGACAATGGAGTTCACCACGTCCTGGCCTTCGATCACACGGCCGAACACCGAGTGCTTGCCGTCGAGCCACGGGGTCTCAACGTGGGTGATGAAGAACTGCGAGCCGTTGGTATTCGGCCCGGCGTTGGCCATGGAGAGGACGCCGGGGCCATCGTGTCGCAGGCTGGGGTCGAATTCGTCATCGAACTTGTAGCCGGCATCGCCAGTTCCGGTGCCGTGGGGGCAGCCGGTTTGAACCATGAAGTCGTCGATGACGCGGTGGAAATTCAGGCCGTTGTAAAACTCTTCGCCAGCCAGCTTCTCAAAGTTGGCAACGGTATTGGGCACCTTGTCCGCGTAAAGTTCGAGGCGAATGGTTCCCTTGTTGGTTTGGATAGTGGCCACCTTCATGATTCGTTCCTTTGTATTACTCTGTGTCAGCGATGGATCGATTATCAAAAGCCAGCGGCCTCATTTACGGCCAGCTGGCGATAGAGTTCCAGTCCGCATTGTTCCGCACAGAGCCTCGTAATTCAAGCGGCGGCATCGGTGTGATTGTGGCCAGCGGGTGGGGCTAGCAGCGGTTAGTCGTCTGCCACGAGCGGTACAAAGCGGCAGCCGGTTAGTATCGTGCGGGTCAGCCGCCCTTTGTTCTTATGGATCAACGTTAATGTTTGGGCCTTTCCATCCTCAAGAGGCTTGCCGAGAGGAATCACCAGACGACCGTCGTCGGCCAGCTGATCGAGCAGTGCCGGCGGTGTTTCGCCAGCGGCGGCGGTGACCATAATGCGGTCGAAGGGGGCCTTCTCTGGGCAACCGCGAGTCCCGTCGCCGACAATCGTTGTCACGTTCTGGCAACCTAGCTGTCCAAGCCGGTTGGTGGCGGTGAGCGAAAGGTCTTCGTGCCGCTCGATTGAGATCACTTCGGCCGCAAGTTGCGAAAGGATGGCCGTCTGGTACCCGCTGCCGGTGCCAACCTCCAGGACTCGCTCTGTACCTTTTAGCTCCAGGGCCTGACTCATCATGGCCACGATCAGCGGTTGGCTAATCGTCTGCTGACAGTCGATCGGCAGAGCCATGTCGTCGTAGGACTTGTCCTGAAGGTTCGCCGGCACGAATAGCTCGCGTGGGATCTGTCCCATCGCCGCGAGTACACGTGCGTCGTCGATGCCACGAGCTTGAAGCTGCTCGGTTACCATCTGTTCGCGCTGTGGCGTTTCTTTGCCAAGGGGCATTGGTGCATCTCCCGTGGCTGCGAAGAGATTGGTTCGTTGCTCGGCGCGCGGGCCCTTTAACACACGCCGTTAGCCAATCGCGTCCGCCGAAGCGTGGGTCGCAATGGGCGTTTCGTTCTCTTCGTCACTGCGCCAGTCTACCAGATGTAGCTCGACATTGCGTCGACCGCGGAAGGTATTGATCACTGGGCGATAGGCGATCGAGATCGTGCCCTGGGTGGCCGCCAGATCCTGTTCCCATTCACCGCCACCGAAGGCGACGCCTCGCAGGTCGACTCCTTCCTGCGTTAGGGCGAGTGCCAGGTGGCGTCCACTGCTGCCAAGCTGCTTGGGTGGTTCGCGAAGTGACACGCCCGTGGTGCAGAGCAGGGGGCGACGATTGCCTTCGCCGAAAGGAGCGAGGCGCTCGATCTGGTTGACGGTCTTCATGGTCAATGCCGGCAGCGGGCATTCGCCGTCGATGTGGAGTTCCGCCGTGAGTTGCTTTTGGGAAAGTTGGGCCGCTGCGTGCCGACAGAAGGCTTCGCGGAAGGCGTCGATCTTGCTCGGTTCGATCTTGAACCCAGCTGCCGCGGCGTGGCCGCCGTGCGTGATGAGGTGCTCCTCACAGGCCGTCAAAGCAGCATGCAGGTCGAGGCCTTCGATGCTGCGGGCGCTGGCCGTGCCAGGCTTCACGTCGAGTTCGTCGAGCGAAATCAGCAGCACTGGGCGGTGGTACTTGTCGCTGAGGCGGCCCGCCACGATGCCGATAACCCCGGCGTGCCAGCCGCGGCCGGCGAGAACCAGCGCCGAATCGTTTTCGGCATCGAAACGTTCCTTGATCTGCTTGTTGGCTGCCAGGTAGACGCTGCGTTGCAGACTGTCGCGTTGGCCATTGAGTTCGTCGAGAAACTTGGCCAAATCCTTGGCCCGTTCGGCGTTGTCGGTGAGCAGTAGTTCGACCGCCAGTTCCGCTTGCCCTAAGCGACCGGCAGCGTTGAGCCGGGGTGCCAGGCTGAATGCGATGTCTTCGCTCGCCAACTCCGGCTTGCGATGTAGATCAGTCAGTCGCAACAAGTGCTGCATGCCGACGGTGGGACGTTCCTGCAAGCTGAGCAGGCCGTGCCGCACAATGGCGCGATTCTCGTCGATCAGCGGGACCACGTCGGCTACCGTGCCGATCGAGGCCAAGCCTGCCGCTTGCAGCAGGTAACCACGCATTTGCGGGCTGACTCGTTTCGCACCGGCCACCCGTTGGCACAACGCCCAGGCGAGTTTGAAGGCGACGCCGGAGCCGGAAAGACCCTTGAAAGGATAATTGGTGTCGGGCAGACCTGGGTGAACGATGGCGTCGGCGACCGGAAGCTCCTCGGCCAGCTTGTGGTGATCGGTAATGATCAGCGACAGGCCAAATTCGCGAGCCTTGTGCGACTCAGCGACACTGGCGATTCCGCAGTCGACGGAGATTACGAGTTTGGCACCGTTGGCCGCCAGGCGTTCCAGGGCGTCGTTGTTGAGACCGTAGCCTTCGTCGAGCCGATTGGGGACGAAGAAGCTGACGTTAGCACCGAGTAGCTTGAGTCCGCGAACGAGAGTCGCGGTACCGGTCATGCCATCGGCGTCGTAGTCGCCATAGATGACAATCGGTTCCTTAGCCTCGATCGCCGCGTTGACGCGTTCAACGGCTGCTTCCATGCCAGGAAGCTCCAGCGGATCGCGAACCGAAGTGAGTCGCGGGTCGAGAAAGTCGGCAGCCGTCCGGTGATCGTGAATACCGCGCGCGATTAACAGTTCAGCGACGATGGCGGGTAGCTCAGCGTCCCGCATTAATGCGGCGATACGTGCGCTGTCGTGCGAGAGAATCGACCACCGTTTCGCCATCTTGGGCTCCCCTCGCGGTTCATCCTGGAGTCTAACCCCGCGCGTGAAGCTGGGGCACGCCGCTAGAAGAGAAACGACCACTGGTAGAGACACGACGAATAGAAGTGGTTCGGCGGGGCGCCGCGCTTACTTCTTCTTCTCGACGTGCAGGGTGTAGCGACGAAGGCGCGGATTGTACTTCTTTAATCGTAGCTTCTCACCGCCCGGCTTACGTCGCAGGGTGTAGTTGTAATCGCCCGTCTCTTCACAGACGAGAAAGATCGTTTCTGACTTCTTCTTGCCTTTGGCCATGGCCCAATCTCCAGAGCACGCTTATGTATACCGACCGAGGGTCGCTTGTGTCGAAACGGGACATTGTAGCGTCCGAGGGCCAATTTCCGCCAGATGCATCGGGCACCACGAATCTGCCGATGTCGTCGATCCGATGCCGAACGATCGTCCAGCTGCGCCGGTCGGGGTGAGAGATCTGCCGGCGCAGCCTATTAGGGTGGCATTTCCTTGCTAGTTGATCCGCACGCCTAGCAGGACGAGGCGGCTCGCGGCCGTGCGATTTGTCATAACACGAGCTGAAATAGGGAATTACAGCCTTCCCCCATGAAGGTTCCGACGCGTTTGGACGATGAGTCTATCGGCGAGCGAAAAATCCCCGTGAGGCGGGAATAATGGGTGCGAGCGGAGCCGAATACTGTGGGGACACCATTTCCGCTAGGAACTGTAGATCGACTCTGGACGGAATCTGCCCGTTGTGGACACCTGGCGGGCGAAATGTGCTAAAACGTACGTCTTGCGAGCAACCGATTGATCGATGACGCATCTCAGGGTAGCCTAAGAGTTTACCTAAATTTCGGCGTTTCGATCGGCGGCCTGGTGAAGACATCAGGACGTCGCATGATCGCACGACCCGGATGAGTCCGTTGTCGCTGTCGACGACAGCGTACAATTGAAATAACAAACATTGAGAATGATCGCCGCCGCCATTGGCACGGCAGACATAAGGCGAACGATCAAGAAGAAGAGAAGAGCGGTTCACCGCGGCGGAATCAGGAGAATCACCGAACATGGCGAAGCAGAATCCCACAAGTGGCGGCAAGTCAGCAGATGCCAAGAAGGCTACCTCGCCGGATCAGCAGGCGATGAAAGCCAAGGCGCGTCAGGCGGAAGAAGCCGATTCCGACGAAGAAGAAGAGGACGACTACGACCACGAGCCGGGTGTTCTGGAGGAGTGGATTAAGCAGAGCCCGGCCATGTTGGTGAGCCTGGTTGTTCACACCATCCTGTTCATCATCTTGGCCGTGGCGACGATCGCGGTTGTGACCAAAGAGGAAGAGCCGGTCATCTCATTGCCTCCGACCGAAGACCCGGTGATTGCCGAGGAGATTGTCCCCGATCCTCCGGAAGAGCAGGTCGTTGGCGATATTACGAACGAAATTCTCGAGCCGGTGCCGGAGAGTTCTGAAGCGGTGGAGACCGAAGCCGATGATCCGGAGGCGGCGGCCCCTGTCTTTGATGTCGTGGAAACGGCCGACTATGCCGCTCCCGTCAAAGTCGGGACGAGCACGGCAGTTGCGGGTTCAGGTAACACCGGGCTTGGTAGCCGGATTGGTGCCAAGCGAGGTCGTGGTGTACGTCGTGGAGGTGGAACCGGCGGTAGTGAACGAGCAGTCGGTGCGGGGCTTCGTTGGCTGGCGATTCATCAGAATCGTGACGGCAGCTGGAGCTTCAATCACACGCCGGGCGACGGCTGTAGCGGTTTTCCCAATCCTGGCACGAAGACAACCAAGATGGGTGCCACGGGTTTGGCACTGCTGGCATTTCTCGGTGCGGGCCATACGCACAATGAAACGGGCCAGTATCGCAAGACCGTTCACAGCGGCATCAAGTACTTGATGCAGCACATGAATAAGGCCGACGGTCGACTGTACGAGGCGACCGGCGAATCGCATTCGCACATGTATAGCCATGGAATTGCCGCCTGTGCGATGGCCGAGGCATTCGGGGTATCGAACGATCAGGAATTGGCAGCGGCCGCCCAGCTCGCACTTGATTACATTGTCAACGCTCAGGGTGCCGATGGCGGCTGGCGTTATATGCCCAAAGATCCAGGCGACACTTCAGCGGTCGGTTGGCAGTTGATGGCATTCAAGAGTGGCAAGATGTCCTACCTGACGGTGCCGAAGCACGTCTATCCTGCGGCGTCGAAGTTTCTCGATGGCGTTCAAACGGCTGGCGGTGCTCAGTACAGCTATATGATCAATGAAGGGCACGGTGCGAATCCGGCCTTGTCGGCGATCGGCTTGCTCTCACGAACCTACCTGGAAGAGTGGCCCAAGGATCATCCCGGCTTCAAAGGCGGATTGTCGTACATTGGTGGACATGGACCCCATGCGACCAACATGTACTACAACTACTACGCCACGATGTTCATGTTCCAACACGATGGTCCCGCGGGACCCGCCTGGAACAAATGGAATCTCGTGATGCGTGAGCAGCTGATCCGAGATCAGGAAAAGAAGGGCGGTAAGCATCGGATCGGCAGCTGGCACTACGGCGGACCGATCACTGACCACGAAGCGGGAATGGGTGACGTCGGTGGCCGTCTCTATAACACGGCCTTAGCGACGATGACCTTGCAGGTTTACTATCGCTACCAGAATAAGTACGCCGGAAAATAGGCGTCATCGTCTTGAGGTGAGGACACGAGACGTCGCCCCCGTGGAAGGTCTATTTGCCGTGGGGCGCCTCTGATCACCGGAGACAATTCTATGGGTCCGGTTGTGGCAGTCGTAGCGAAGAAGTGAGCGCCCGCGGCGAGCTATACTTGGGGGTATTCGCCGGAATAGAGGGCGCTATCTCGCGGTCTAGAAAGTGCTCACACCGGCATCCCGATCTTCCATTTCGCGCTCCGCCATGTCGGTTCCGCCAGCTCTCTGTGTGCCCCACGAAGAATCCGTCGACGCGGATTCGCAAATGACGCCCTGCGCGAGGGCTCGATTCATAGGCGATCTGTACGGCTGGCTGACTAGTTTCGCTACGCACGCGACGTTGCTTGTCGTTCTGGGGCTGATGCTCGTCCCAGCCGACGCGCCCGAGTCACCTCCGATTGTGATCCGGCAAGTGGTAGAAGAGGCCGTGATCGAACCGGCTGTGCTCGACTTGTCGCGGGTGGAACCTCCCAGTGAAGAGGCCGCCAACGATCCGGTCGACCACTTTCCCGTTCCGATCGAATCGATCGCGTCCGGGCCGGTCGACGATGTCTTGTCGGCAGGAGCCCTACCGGCCGAACAGGCCACGACCCGGCTCAAGACGCCAGGCTTCGCTCAGGACTCATTTATGGCCCCCGCCACGGCCGAGTCGATCATGATTGCCATTCCCCGTGGCACGCGCGGCGGCAGCTGGGACGGGAGACGAGCGGACAATAGGGACGAGCTTCTTCTCGAACGTGGTGGCACTCCTGAGAGTGAAGGAGCCGTGCTGCGTGGCTTGCGCTGGCTGGCGGCCCATCAACACGAAGACGGCGCCTGGTGGTTCAATCATCAGGCTGGCGTTTGTGCCGGGCAATGCCGCAATCCCGGAAGTTTTGAATCGACCAACGCCGCTACGGCACTGGCGTTGTTGTCTTTCTTGGGGGCGGGCCACACCCAGAAAGATGGCGAGTTCAAGGACAATATCTATCGCGGACTGTACTACCTGACTCGCCGAATGTATTACTCCAAGCAGGGTGGAGACTTCCAAGAGGGAAGTATGTATTCGCAGGGGCTCGTTGCGATTGCGTTTTGCGAAGCGTACGCGATGACAGGCGACGAGGGCTTGCGCCGCTATGCCCAGGCGGCTTTGGAATTCATTACGAACGCGCAGCACACCGCCGGCGGTTGGCGATATCAGCCGGGGCAGCCGGGTGACATGACCGTTACCGGTTGGCAGTGGATGGCGCTCAAGAGCGGCCAGATGTCGAACTTGGGCGTGAATACCGGTTCGCTCTACAAAGCCGGTGAATTCCTCGATTCGCTTTCCAGTCACGATGGGGCTCGATATGGTTACACCGACCGTTCGCCCCGGCCGACGACCACGGCAGTTGGCCTTCTTCTGCGGATGTACAGCGGTTGGGAGCAAGACGATCCCCGCCTGAAACGAGGTGTGGAATATCTCTCTTCGCTTGGCCCTTCCAAGAAGAACATGTATTTCAACTACTATGCCACGCAAGTGATGAGCCACTACGACGGACCGCTATGGGAGCGATGGAATCGGCAGATGCGGAATCGGCTCGTTCGCGAGCAGGCCGACCGCGGTCACGAGGCGGGAAGTTGGCACTACCAGGATGAACACGCCGAAGAGGGTGGTCGGCTCTACAACACGGCGATGGCGGTGCTCACACTCGAAGTCTACTACCGCTACTTACCACTCTACACACCAAGAGCTTCTGACTAGTCAGGTGGTCGATGGTAGCAGATGGTGCGGGTAGTTGAGGACGGCCAGTGCCGCGACGGCGTAGCGTACCGGGGAGTCGAAGCTGGCCGCGGCTGCTTTGCCCTAGAGAGCAAGGGCGTCTACTGCTGCCGTACCGAGTAGTTGCTGAAGATCACGTTGCGGAAGGTTGGCGTGGTGGCCATTTCGTTCAACACGAGAATTAGGTTCGAGCGTAGTTCGACGAGCCGAGGATCGGTCAACAGAATCGTTTCCGTCCGCTGCAGTTCCATGATGATTCGATCTCGGAATCGATGGTGCTGCTCTTTCATGAAATCTTCGTAGCGGCCAACGAAGCGATCAGGCACCAATGCGGCCAGCTGAAAGCGGACACGCAGCACTTTGTTGATTTCAGGCCGAACGATGCTCACATCGAAGTGGCCTAGATCGACCTCGACTTCGTCTTCGTGCTGTTGCTGCTTGCCTGCTACATACGTGACGCGGGCCTCGATCTCGTCGATTTCTTCGACTGTCTCGGGAGTCAACAGGTAGGCCTGAATGGCCGCGGCAGGCGCAACGAGAACGGCGACCAGGAGCAGCTTCACGAGGCGCGTGAGGATGCCTGTTTTTTCTTGCGGCGGCGTATCTGTCGATTCAGACTCGGACATAATACAAATATAGGTCGCGTTTGGGGCGTTTGAGCCGATTTTTGGGACCCCGAGGAGTGCCGTTTTGCGGCAAAAAGGGGGGCGTTTGGGGCGATGCGGAACGGGGCTGGTCGAAAGGGTCCTTGGGAGCGATTGGTTGCATTGTGAAGATTCTCGCGGCCGTTGATGTGGCAAAGGGTGTCGTCGTTCGCGGAATCGCCGGGCATCGCGAAACGTACGCGCCATTGGTCAGTCAGTTAGTGGCCGGATCGGGGCCCAACGACATTGCTCAAGCCCTGGCTGAGCAGCTCGACATTCGCGACTTGTACCTGGCCGACCTCGACGCCATCGCCGGCGACGAGCCTGACTGGTCTCTCTACGAGCGGTTGCTGGCCGGTGGTGCGAGGTTATCGATCGACGCCGGCATTGGGGATGCTGTTCGCGCTCAAGAATTGCGAGACTTTGCCGCGCGATTTGACGGAGTCGATGCAGTGATCGTGGGCTTGGAATCGATCGCCAATCCCGAGCAGCTTCGACAGGTCGCCGCGATCGTACCGCCGCAACAGCTTGTCTTCAGTCTCGATCTCAAGGATGGTCGACCGTTTGGTGCGACGGACGCCTGGCACGACGCGGATCCAGTGACAATCGCGAGTGAGGTGGTCGAACTCGGGATTCGCCGACTGATAGTGCTCGACCTGGCGGCTGTGGGCGTCGACGGTGGCTGCCCGACATTGCCCCTTTGTCGCGACCTGCGAAGCCGGTTTCCAGAGATAGAGATCACAACTGGAGGGGGGCTGCGTGACAAAGCCGATCTGCGCGGGCTCGCGGATGCTGGTTGCAACGCGGCGCTCATTGCGTCGAGTCTCCACGACGGACGACTGTCTCGCGAAGAGCTGGCCTCGTTCGCTTCTTAGCGGAAGCGAGGTGGGGCAACGAGAGGGCGGAGGATCATGTCAAAGGTGCCCGTCGCTGCTGATGTGAGGCAGCCCGCTACTCCCAAACCGGATCGCGCTTCTCAAGAAAGGCGGCCAGGCCTTCCTTGGCGGCGTCGGTCGAACGAGCTGTGCTACTGACCGCCGCTCCAGCCGCCAGCTGAGTTTCCATCTCGGCACCGATCGTCTCGTTGAGCATTCGTTTGGTCAGGGCGAGCGCTTCCGGAGCACTTTGAGCACACTCACCAGCAATTTCGCAGGCCCGGGCCCAAATTTGATCCGAGTCACAAAGTTCGTGGAACAGCCCGTACGAGACGGCCTGTTCCGCTTCAATGATTCGCGTCGTGAGTAGCAGGTACGCCGCCCGTGAGCCGCCGAGGCGAAACGCCAGCAGCGGGGAAACGATGCCGGCTACGAGACCTCGCCGCGGTTCCGGTAGACCGAACTTGGAGCGATTCGAAGCGAGCACGATATCGCTGGCCAATAGCAGCCCGGCACCACCAGCCACGGCCGCTCCGTCAACGGCGGCGATGATCGGCTTGGGAAAACGAATCATCGTCTCGATGACTTCTCGATAGATCCGCGCGTCTTGGTCCCAGAGTTCGTACGAATTGGGCTGCTCCGCCGTGGCTAGCATTTCGCCCAGGTCCATGCCCGCACAAAACGCCGTGCCTGCACCGGTCAGGACGACCGCTCGAGCACTCTTCTGCATGTGCAGATCTTTGAAAGCCTGGAGCAGTTCCGCCAGCAGTTGCCTGGTAAGTGCGTTTCGCTTGTCCGGTCGATTCAGCGTAATTGTGCCGGTGTGGTCGTGAACTTGGACTTTGACGAGGGGTTCGGCCACCGTGCTGTGTTCCGTTTTGGGGTGAATGGTTCTGGGCGCCTGGCTTTAGGCCCCTTCTGATTGATGATCGACTGCGTGTCTTGGCAGTTGGTCAGGGATGTTAAACAGCGTCGATGAGTGCCGAGACATCCTCCGGCGCCGGCAGTGGCATCTGGGAGATCGCCGTCCCCAGCAGTTTACCTTGGGTGTCGATTCTTAGCGAGCGACTCGCGCCCCCACCGAGACAGTTGTGAAGCAGGAAGTTGAAGGCCTGAATCTTGGGCAACTCGAACCGCACCACCTTGTTCGCCCCCAGCGAGGCGAAGTACTCGGCCACCCGCTCTTCGGTCAGTTCCTGTTCCAGGTATTCGTAGGCTGCCAGACTCTTGGCGACGACGCCGATGTTGGCGTGATTGCCTTTGTCGCCACTTCGTGCGGTGGCGATCTGTCCGAGCGTGAAGGATGTTGTAATGCTTGCGGCCATGGTCGATTCCTTATTGGTTCCACTCCGAGGCGGTGCGTACGCTCACGGATGCTTCCACGGCGCTCTTCGGCACCAGCGTTGGCCAGTAGGCGAACACGGGGCGAACCTGCGGACGACCTTGGGCGTAGCCAGCCAGGCCAGCCGGACCACTCGTGATCAGCGGAGCTAGCTCTTTGGCGAATCGACTGACGGCCTTGCGACGTGGATCACGAACCGAGAGCCGCATCATCACTTCGGTGGCACTCTCCGGTTCCGCATGCACCCCGGGAACCCCATCTCCGACGCCCAGCAACTCGCAATAAGTTTCCTCAAACTCGACGCCCGCCTGCGTTAGCCTGGCGAATATAATCTCGGCGGCCTTTTTTGCCTTGGCGATGCAGTCGGAGCCGTAGACGAGCAGTTGTCCGGAGGCGGTAAAGCCATCGGCGTAGGCGAGCGAAACCTTGTAGCTGTCGGGGGCTGGGTTTCCGCCGGCCACGGTGATTTTCACGCGGTCAGCGCCGACCTCTTCCAACTCGACGCTGGTGAAGTCGATCACTACGTCGGGCGTCATGTACTGCCGCGGGTCGCCGATCTCATAGACAATCTGTTCGCTGACGGTGCGTCGATTCACGGTACCGCCGGTGCCTGTCGGCTTGGTAATAATCGACGAGCCATCTTCCGCGAGTTCCGCAATCGGGTATCCGACATCTTCCAGCTGGAACCCGTCCCACTCGGTCGCGTAGCCGCCTGTCGCTTGAGCTCCACACTCGATCACGTGGCCCGCCACGCTGGCGGCGGAGAGTCGGTTCCAATCATCCCACGCCCAAGAGTAGCGGTGCACGGCAGGACCAACACACAATGCCGCATCGGCCACACGGCCGGTGAGTACGATCCGTGCCCCGTCGTCGAGTGCTGCGGCGATCGGTTCCGCGCCAAGATAGGCGTTGGCGCTAATGATTGGTTGGCTCAGCGAGGAGAGCGGTTCGCCCGTGTCGAGGTTCTCGAACACGCAGCCGTCTTGTTGAAGCTGCTGGATGTTGCCGGAGAGATCGTCACCGGTAACGACACCAATCGAAGCTTCGCCGAGATCGGCCGCCGCAAAGATACCCGCCACGGCCCGGGCGCAGGCGACCGGGTTGAGCCCGCCGCCGTTGGTCACCAGGTGAAGCTGCTGTTGCTGCTGGAATGCGGGGATCAGGCTCTCAGTAACGTCCAGCAGATCACGAGCGTAGCCCGACTGCGGATCCTTTTGCCGCTGCCTGGCCATGATTGAGAGGGTCAGCTCGGCCAGGTACTCGAGCGTGAGGAAGTCGACCTCGGTCGCTTCGACGAGACGTCGCGGCGCATCGACATTGTCTCCCAGGAATCCGGCGGCGTTGGCGATTCGAACGGTCAAGGTATTGTCGTGATCTCGTTAACAGGAGTGGGTCCGAGCGGCAGGTGGATCGCACCTCGCACTCGCCAAATGCGTTTCAGTCTTGAACTCGAAGAACTCTTAAACCTGGAACACACCGACCCGGAACGGCTCGGGTTCGACGTGTCGCGTCGATACGTCGAGGGCCATGGTAAGCGTCTCGCGGGTTTTGGCCGGATCGATGATTGCGTCGACCCAACCACGCGAGGCGCCGTGCCGGACGTCGGTCTGGCGATCGTAGTCGCCTTTGACTTTGTCTCGCAACTCGGCCAGCTCTTCGGCATCGACCTCGTGGCCCTGTCGCTGCAGACTTCTCACCGTGATGTCGAGTAGCGTCGACGTCGCTTGATCGGAGCCCATCACCGCGCAGCGGGCCGACGGCCAGGCGAAGATAAATCGCGGGTCGTAGGCTTTGCCGCATTGCGCATAGTTGCCGGCACCGAACGATCCGCCCACCAGCGTGGTGATCTTGGGCACGCGACTATTGCTGATGGCGTTGACCAGCTTCGCCCCGGCTCGAATGATGCCGGCATGTTCGCTGTCGCGACCGACCATGAAGCCGTTGACGTCCTGGAAGAACAAGATTGGCAGCCAGTCCTGATTGCAATTCATCACGAAGCGGGCCGCCTTTTCGGCACTGTCGACATACAGCACACCGCCGAATTGAATCGGGCCTTCGGCCGGGCGAACCTGATGATGCTGGTTCGCCACGATACCAACGGGGAAACCGTTGATACGGGCCGTTCCGCAGACGAGCGTTTGACCGTACTCAGGGCGATACTCGTCGAAGGAGTCGGCGTCGACTATGCAGTCCATCACGTCGCGAACTTCGTAGTCCTTCCGCGGGTCGGGACTGACGATGTCGTAGATGTCGCTGCCGGGTCGCTTGGCCGACTGTGGTGCCGACCGCGTGAAAGGCGGATCGGGCGTGTCGCTGTCGGGACCGATCAGCGCCGTCAAACTACGGAGCCGCTCAATGCAGGCTTCGTCGTTCGGTTCGCGGTAGTCGATCGTTCCGCTGATGCCGGCGTGCATTTCTGCACCACCGAGATCTTCGTGCGAAACCTCTTGTCCGATGGCACTCTTCACGAGTGCGGGACCGGCCAGATACAACCCAGAACCCTCGGTCATCAGCAGCTTGTCACAGAGCACAGGTAGATAACCACCGCCGGCGACACAGTTGCCCATGATGGCCGCGGTTTGGTTCACGCCCGCTGCCGACATCACCGCGTTGTTGCGAAAGATGCGACCGAAATCGTCTTCGTCCGGAAATACGTCTTCTTGCAGGGGAAGGAACACGCCGGCCGAGTCGACCAGGTAGATCACTGGCAGGCGGTTGATGAGTGCGATTCGCTGCGCCCGTAGCACTTTCTTGGTAGTGGCCGGAAAGAACGCGCCTGCCTTCACTGTGGCGTCGTTGGCGATGATCATGTGCCGCCGACCGGCGACGGTGCCGATGACCGCCACAGTGCCAGCGCCGGGGGCTCCGCCGTACTCTTCATACATTCCCCACGCCGACCAGAGTCCGAGTTCCAAGGTCTCGGTGCCGGGATCGATCAGCTGTTCGATCCTTTCGCGGGCGGTGAGTCGACCTTTGGCATGCTGTCGTTCGATCGCCTTGGGGCCTCCGCCGGTGGCGATTTCTTGTTCCTGACGCTGAAAGTCGGCGGTCAGCTCCGAAAGGGATGGGGACGACTGGTTCATATGGTCTCTGGCGGGATCGTTCTGAGGGTGATTCTGACGGTTGTGTCGGGCTGCGGCGATCGGCGCTTGAGGTGCCCAGGTTTCGTTCAGGCAACCATGGTGGTGCCTGTGTGGTGGAAAAACAACGCCATGAGCCGCCCGGGGGCCGACGGACCAAAGTCGAAAAACGCCGTAAGTGTTTTATCTGTTATTGGTTGCGCTAATTCAAGTCCCGCCGCAGAAGGGCTTGGCATCCTTTCTGCTGATCTCTTCTATCGCACCACCCAACGAGATCACCGCTTCTCTCCCATCCGAAGCACTGAAGGAGTCCAACCTTGGTAACCCGCACTCGCAAGACGACCGCCGCCAATGCTGCCGCTAAGAGCAAGGCCGGCAAGAACGGAACCCGCAAGAACGGCAAGACTCAGAACGACAAAATCACGAAGGAAGTGGTCGAGACGACCAATAATCAAGAAGACGATGTCGATGACGAAGAGATCGATGTCCACGCCTATCGCAAGTCTCAGGTTGGCGGGGCGGTCATTTCGACCGAAGACCCAGTCCGCATGTACCTGATGCAGATGGGCGAGATTTCGATGCTCACCCGCGAAGAAGAGTTGGCCGCGGCGATCGAGATCGAGCGAGGCGAACGAGGCTACCGCGATTCGATGTTGGCCTCCGATTTCATGCTTCACGGCGCGATTCGTCTGCTCAGGAAGGTGCTCGATGGGGAGTTGCGAATTGATCGTACGATCGAAGTCTCGGTGACCAACATTTCGGGCAAGAAGAAGATCATGCGTCGGATCGGTCCGAATATCGAGACCAGCTTGCATCTGCTGGCTCAGAACCGCACCGACTTCGCCATCGCGATTAGCAAGACCACAGCCCGCAAGCTTCGCGTCGAAGCCTGGCGTCGAATCGTCCGTCGTCGCATGAAGGTCGTGCGATTGGTCGAGGAACTCAATCTGCGTGCCACGAAGCTGACCCCGATCCACGACAACCTGAAAAAGATCTCGGCTCGCATGAACATGATCGTGCGTCAGTTGGAAGAGATTCGCGAACATGGTGCTGACGCCGTTTACGGTGTGAGCGAAGCGGAACTGCGATCGGAACTTCGTTACCAAATGAAGGTGACCCTGGAATCGCCCTCGACCTTGCGTCGTAGCGTGGCTCGCACTCGTCGTTGGCAGGAAGAATTCGACGCCGCTAAGCGTGTCCTCTCGGCTGGTAACCTACGATTGGTCGTGTCGATTGCCAAGAAATACCGCAACCGTGGCCTCAGCTTCTTGGACCTGATTCAAGAGGGCAACACTGGCCTGATGCGAGCGGTCGAAAAGTTCGAGCACGCCCGCGGCTACAAGTTCTCGACCTACGCCACATGGTGGATTCGCCAGGCGATCACGCGAGCGATTGCCGATCAGAGCCGTACGATTCGCGTACCGGTACACATGATCGATGCCATGAGCAAAGTTCGCAATGCCACGCGAGATTTGGTTCAAGAGCTCGGTCGTGAGCCGACGCTGGAAGAGATTGCCGAAGCAACCGGACTTTCGATCGAAGACACCCGCTGCATCTCCAAGATGGTCCGGCAACCGCTTTCGCTCGATCAGCCGGTCGGCGACCACGAAGACAGCTACTTTGGCGAGTTTCTGGAAGATCATCGCGACGACGATCCGCTGCAAGACATCACACAGCAGACGCTTCGCAATCGAATCGAAGACTGCCTTGCCTCGCTGAATCATCGCGAGCGAGAGATCTTGCGATTGCGTTACGGTCTGGCCGATGGCTATTCCTACACGCTCGAAGAGGTTGGCCAAATCTTCTCGGTAACTCGCGAACGAGTTCGTCAAATCGAGGCCAAGGCGGTGCGAAAGCTTCAGCAGCCTGAGCCGACGCGATCGCTGGCCAGCTTCATCGACGGCATCGAGGTCAGCGAAGTAGCCGCCGAAACGACGACGGTCTAGTGCAGTAACAGCCAAAAGGAATCACGGAGTCGGCCGTTAACCGACTCGATGGGAAATGGTGCGGTTGGTAAACCCGATGGTTTGCCGACTAAGTAGCTCGCGCAGATGGGGCCGCAACAGGGATGAGGCATGACACGCGGCGCGCGACTACCTTCTAACCGGGGCGACCGACTGCTCGCAGGACGCGTGCGGTCGCCTCGGATTTATTCAATACGTAGAAGTGGATGCCTGGCACACCGGCGTCGATGAGTTCTTGAACCTGGCGACTGGCGAATTCGATTCCAACTTCGACTTGGGCATCGGCATCTTCGCCGCAGGCTGCCAGCTGCTCGGTAAAATCTTCAGGCAACTTCGCTCCGCAGAGACTGGTGATTCTCTGAATCTGCGAGAAGTTGATCACCGGCAATAGACCTGGCACGATCGGCACCTCGATGCCGAGCTTCTCACAGGCGTCGCGGAAACGGAAGAAGTCGGCATTCTCGTAGAACAGTTGCGTGATCACGACGTCGCCGCCAGCGTCGACCTTCCGCTTAAGGTTTTCTAAGTCGGCCTGAGGGCTGACCGCTTCTTGGTGCGTTTCTGGGTAGCCCGCCACGGCGATCCCGAGTTGCGGAAATTCGGCGGCAATCAACTCCACCAGTTCGTTTGCGTAGGAGAGTCCGCCGGCGACCGGCTTGAACTCCGTCTCGCCCTGTGGTGGATCTCCCCGTAGCGCGACGATGTTCGATACCCCCCGGTCGGATGCTTCTTGTAGATAAGATCGCAGTTCATCGGTCGTCGAGCCAACACAGGTCAAGTGCGAGGCGACGGGCAAGGAAAACTGCTTGTGTACTTCAGAGACGATCGACAGCGTCTTGTCGCGCGTGGAACCACCGGCGCCGTAGGTGCAGGTGATCAGGTTCGGCTGGAACTCCATTAAGGCTGCAACATGCTTGAACAGAGCGGTCTGGCCCTTTTCCGTCTTGGGTGGGAAAAGTTCAAAGGAGAGACCGAACTTGCCGGGGCCGTAGGCACCTGCAACCTTTTCGGAGCTGGGGTCGTCACCCGTTGTCATAGCATCGAAACCTTCAGAGAAAACGATCGTTGTCCTCGCGTAGCCCAGATCATAGCGAAAGTGGGTCGTCTGACAACGTGTCTTCCAGGGCATCCCGTTCAATCTGTGTGAGCCGGTAGATGTCGTGGATGAGTTGAATGTCGCATTCCCGCTGCGAAACGTTGCGACGGCCGAAGCTGCGGCCCTGAATCGCAATCATTACATCAGCCGTGACTTCCGATAATTGCCCCATACTGCGGGCGTAGTTGACGAACCCGGGCACATTTCTCGTAATGAACCCGTAGAGCATGCTACAGACGCCGATGATTTTACCGGTGAAGATCGATGTGTTGATGGCGCTCTTGGTATAGTCACCGACAACACAGCCCATGAATTGCATGTCGGTGGCAACGCGTCTGCCGAGACCGTAATTCATGTTGATTTTGCCGTAGGTGTTCTTGAGGTTGCTGTTGGATGTGCCTGCTCCGAGGTTGACCCAACGGCCGAGGTAGCTGTGCCCCAAGAATCCGTGATGTTGCTTGTTGCTGTACGGTTCGACGATCGACTCGCTGACCTCGCCGCCGACCTTGGTGGTGTGACCGAGGGCGACGCGATGCTTGATGCTAGAATGCTCGTTGATCTTGGCACTCTGTCCGACGTGCAGCGGACCACTCAAGTACGAAAGCGGGCCGACCGAGGCGTTCGCCTCCAGAACGATCGGACCGTCGGTGGTGTCGGTGACGACCTGTGGTCCGATGGTGGCCCCGGGGGCCAGGTACACTCCGTCGGCCGCTTGTTGATATTCTCCTTCGTCGATCCGCATCTCCATATTGGCAGTGAAAATGGACGCGTGATGTTGAAGGATCTCGTGCGGGTGGCTAATAAGTGGAAGTTCGGCGCCAAGCGCCGGCAGATCGAGTTCCTGCAACTTGGCCGCAAATTCGGTGTAGCCGAGGTTCTGCAGCTCTCGTGCTTGCTCGGACGGAACGATGGCGGCGGCAATCGATTGTCCATGTCGCAGGAGACCCGGCTTTCCGGGCGACATGAGTCGCGAAAGTTCTGCTAATAACCATGCAGCCGGCACGGCCCTAGCGTTCACGGCCAACAGTGGCCCGTCGTCGAAATCGTCGTTGGGGTAGTCGTGTTCTGCGGTGGCGGCAAGATGAGGCTGTACGACATAGGCGGTCGGACGACCGAGTCGAGCGATCAGGTCGGCCAGGCAAAAACTGCCGCAGCTGATCGAGAACGCCGGCCGGGTGAGCGTGATCGGCCGCAACTGCTCGACCACTTCGTCTTCAAAGAGAAGGATATTCATGTGTGCGTGGGTTGATTACAAGTTAGAGCTGCCGCTGTTGTCATCGGGCGGCTCGTTGACAATCCCTCGTTTCGCCATCATGGCGTTCTTAACCGCGGTCATGATTTCCGGCTGATCGCGGAGCGCCAACACGACATTTCGCTGACGATATTTCTTGCCGTCGTCCTCGTTCGCGTCTTCTTCGACTGGCAGAAAACCCAACGGTTCCCACGAGTGGGCCATCTCAACAGGCACTCGCAACACGGCCGCGAGTTCTTCAATTGTAAGCAGTGGATCGTTGCTCATGGCAGCAAAAAATTGGGAATTGAAAAGTTGCTGTTTCAGCCGCCGTGGATAACTTGTCGGCGATACATCGGTCGAAACTTGATGACGCGAATCAATAGACACCCCGAATGTGCTTGGCGACTTGCTGATCGTAGAAATCGGTGATTGCACGATGACGTTCGTCGCCCAGCGGTGCCAGGTCACTGGCCGAGCAGTTTTCGCCCACTTGCTTAGCGCTTTTCGCACCGGGGATGACAACGCTCACCGCCGGGAAGTCCAGAATCCAACGCATGGCGAATTGGGGAAGTGTGTATCCCTCGGGTACATGTTGACGCAGCTGCTCGACCAGTTCGACGCCCTTGGCCAGGGGAAGACCGGCGAAGGTCTCGCCGACGTTGAAGCAGTCGCCGTCACGATTGAAGTTGCGATGATCGTCTTCCGGGAAGGTGGAGTTGGCGGCGAACTTGCCGGTCAACAGTCCCGAAGCGACCGGTAGGCGGATGATCAAGGCCACCCCTTTTTCTTGGGCACGCTCGAAGAGCGTCGTGATTGGCTTCTGGCGGAAGACGTTGAAGATGATTTGCAGCGAAGAGAGGCCATCCTGTTCCAGGCAGCCGAGCGCTTCGTCCATCGATTCGACGCTGGCGCCGAAGGCCTTGATCTTGCCTTCTTGTTTGAGCGTGCGGAGCCACTCGAACATGTCACCTTGCTGCATTCGTTCCGGCGGCAGGCAGTGGGTTTGCGTGAGATCGAGGGCCTCGACGCCGAGCCGCCGAAGCGAGGCTTCCGTGTGCAGGCGGAAACTCTCTAGCGAGAAGTTCTCGGGCCAGCCGGGTTCGGGAAAGCGTCCTAACTTCGTGGCCACAAAGATTTCGGCCGAGGTCTCTTTGAGAAAGCGACCGATCCGCTCTTCGCTAATGCCGAGGCCGTAGACGTCCGCCGTGTCGAAGAATGTGACCCCGTTGTCGACCGCCGCGGCGAGCACTTCTTGGGCCGTGGCGTCGTCGACCTGTCCCCATTCGGCCCCCAATTGCCAGGTCCCTAGGCCAACCTCGGAGACTTCTCGACCGGTACTGCCAAAAATTCGCTGCTTCATCGCGGACTCGCTACTGGAGGGTGATATTGTGTGTCGGTAATCTCTGTTTTACGTATAGGGCGCCATCTTAGCGGACGGGAGACCTGTTTTCGATGAGGGGCAAAGCCGAATTGTGAATGCACTCTTGGGGCACGAATTTTCCCGCCGACGCAAGAATAGCGTTTGGTGCTCTTTGCCCCAGTGCGATACATTGACGTGCGATACCTTGGCACTGTCACGCACCGAGGGCCTACTGTCACGCACCGAGGGCTTTGGAACGCCGGCGTGCTGGGCGAGATGGGCTGCAGAGCGAGAGTTATGGACGCACGCTGCGAAAGAATCCTCCCAGGACTCGCGGTATGAGTTGGACACTCATCTACTACATCAGCGAATGGGTGGTTCGCGTCTTGGCGATTCCGGTCGTGCTCCGTCGTCGCGGGCCGGCGGCAGCGACCTCTTGGCTGCTGGTTATTTTCTTTTTGCCGTGGCCTGGCATCTTGCTCTATTGGCTGATCGGCGAGAACCGCTTGCCGCGTCGCCGCATCCAGCGTCATGCATTGCGAGCGGCTCGCGATCGCATGTTAGCTCGCCTTGAGGCGCTCGCCCCGCATGTGGTCCATCCAAAATTGAGTCCCGAGCAGACAACACTCGTCAACTTGGTGGAACGACTCGGCGACAAGCCGATTCTTGGTGGCAACAGCGGTGAGGTCTTCATTGAAACCGATCAGATGATCGACCGGCTGATCGGCGACATTGACCGGGCCAACGATCACGTTCACTTGTTGTTCTACATCTTTGCCGACGACGAGACGGGTTACCGGGTGATGGACGCACTCGGTCGTGCGGTGGAGCGGGGTGTAAAGTGCCGGGTGTTGGCGGACGACGTCGGCTCCTGGTACTTTCTTAAATCGCTCGGCACGCAGATGAAGCAGCGCGGCATTGAGCTGCTCTCGATGTTGCCGGTGAATATCTTTCGCCGCAAACTGGCCCGTATCGATCTGCGTAATCATCGCAAGCTGGCGATCGTTGACGGACGGATCGCGTACACCGGGAGTCAGAATATCGTCAACGCCGACTACGGGACGAAGGACCTGGTGTGGCACGACATGATGGTTCGCATCACCGGGCCGATCGTGTTGCAGTTGCAAAGTATCTTCGTCGAAGACTGGTGTGCCGAAAGTCAAGAGCTGCTCGACGACGAACGGTACTTCCCACACCCGGAAGTCACTGGCGATGTCGTCGTGCAGACGTTGCCGAGCGGGCCGACATTTCCGACGGACAACTATCAGCGAATGGTGGTCGCCGCTATTTACGCCGCCACGGAGCGGGTGATTATCACTTCGCCCTATCTTGTACCCGACGCTCCGTTTTTGCAGGCGATGGAGACGGCCGTGCTGCGCGGGGTGCGGGTGGATGTGATCGTACCCGCCCGTTGCGATCAGATCTTGGTCGGGGCGGCGGCCCGGGCGTATTACGAAGCCGTGCTCGAAGCGGGGATTCGCATTCATCTGCATGGCGACGGCCTGCTGCACGCCAAGACGATGAGCGTCGACCGCAGCGTGGCCCTGATCGGCTCTGGCAATTTCGATATCCGTTCGTTCTATCTCAACTTTGAGATCAACACACTGGCGTATGGAGAAAGAGTGACCACAGCCCTCCGCACGGCCCAGGAAAACTACTTGAGCGAGTCGACGGAACTGACGCTCGAAGCGTGGCGAAATCGCAAGAGCCACCTCCGCATCTTTGAGAATATGTGCAAGCTGCTGAGTCCGTTGTTGTAGGGTGGGGGTGTGGGCGCATCTGTTGCGCTGGTCAGGTGTCGTGCAACTCCTGTGCGTTACATGTCTCAACGTCACGTGCAGGGAGAAGACGATTCAGGATTCGGATAGTAATTCCAACCATCGGTGCTTGTAGCAGCAGCCCGCACCACGCCAAAGGCAAGAAGAGAATAGCTGAAAATAGAGTAATCAGCAGCGTGTTTACGAGCCAGTTGCTGTTTACGACCATAATTGCGATTGGCAATCCGAGCCCTAAGGGAAGAAACAAGAGCCAAAATGCTATCCATGCATGTGTCCACCGGCTTAAAAGTACAAATCTCCGTTCTTCGTAGGCTATGAAGAGGTCGATTTCTTTGGCGGGAGAAGTTGAGGATGATGCAACGTCCTCGCGGTAAGACTTTCGCAGTTCCGCTAAGGGACGCGTATCCTCCTGTCGCGTGTTGGCGGCGTGATCCGTTTCAAGGTAGAACGAGCGGAGGAGTGATTTGCGTGACCGACATAGGCCCAGTATGTTCTCGAATAATAGTCGATATACATTCGTGGTAGGTCTGACATCAGGACCGTCGGTTGCCTCGTCACTGGCGTCACTCGATTTCAGCATGTTGTGTAGCGGTGCGTCGCAGTGAGAGCAAACCGTTTCAGGGTGTGGCTCGACAGCTGCCTTGCATTTTGGGCAATATGAATTTTCGGAATACTGGTCAGGCATCTGGTGATGTATTGATTCGAGCAGCAGGCGAAAATTAGGAATGCGACTCCACCTCAGAAGTGGAATGGTGGCGATACAAGAGGGTATCCTATGTCCCTTGTCTGGTCCAAGGGAAATCTCTTCGAGCCCCTGCTGAACGCAGGGAGATGTCCTCTAAGTGTCTTGTAGAGAACAACTTGCTGTTCGATCGGAGTGTTGCGGTCACACTCGCGGTTCCCCGCTAATCGCCCAGCACATACGCAAAGATTAGCGGGGCCACGATCGAGGCGTCGGAGTTGATCATGAAGCTCGGCGTATCGACGTCGATCTTGTGCCAGGTGATTTTCTCGTTCGGCACCGCACCTGAGTAAGAACCGTACGACGTTGTCGAATCGGAGATCTGAGCGAAGTAGCTCCAGCTGCGGCACTCCCGTTCCAGGTCTTGTCGGATCAAAGGGACGCTACAGATCGGAAAGTCGCCGGCGATGCCCCCGCCGATTTGGAAGAAGCCTAGTGGGTGGTTTTCTTGTTCTTTCAGATACCACTCGACGAGCCGCTGCATCTGCTCGGTGCCGGTGCGGATGACGTTGTGGCTGCGGACCGTGCCATCGATCACGCGGGCGGTGAAGATGTTGCCCAGCGTGGAGTCTTCCCAGCCGGGGGAGAAGACCGGAATGCCTTTCTTTTTGGCGGCGATCACCCAGCTCTGTTCGGCCGGCACCTGAAAGTGCTGCGCAAGGTCAGGTTCCGATAACGCCCGGTAGAGGTATTCGTACGGAAAGTAGGCCTCGCCGCGCTCGCTTGCTTCCACCCAATAGCTGGTGAGCCGGTCTTCCACGTGACGAATGACCGTTTCAGGAATGCAGGTGTCGGTGACCCGATTCATGCCTTCGTCGCGAAGGGCCGCTTCGTCACGGGGCGAAAGATCACGGTAGTGGGAGACTGTGCGATATTCGTCGTGGGCCAGCAGGTTGAAGACGTCTTCTTCCAGATTGGCGGCCGTGCAGCAGATGGCGTGGATCTTGTCAGAGCGAATCATGCGGGCGAGCGAGATGCCGATCTCGGCGGTGCTCATTGCCCCGGCCATGGCCAGGAACATCTTCCCGTCGGCCTCTAGGTGTGCACGCCAAGCGCGGGCCGCGTCGACGGTCTCGCGGGCGTTGAAATGCAGAAACTGTTCGTCGAGAAAGCGAGAGATCGACATCGGCACAAGCTCACAGCGGAAGCACGAATCGGACCTTCAGCGCAGCGGTGTCCAGTTGAAGGTGACGCCACGATGATTCGTAGGGCATCCTAGCGAGTCGACATGTCGCAGCTCAATCCACCGGCGGCCGGAATGTAGGCACTACGGCAGTAGTCCATGACCATGCGGTGCGAGCTAAATCGCCAGGCTAGCGAACTGATGGAGTTCATCATTCGCGAAATCCACTCACGCGGCAGGCCGTCGTCGTCGCGATCGTAGTACATCGGCACCAGCTCGTTCTCGAGCACGTCGTACAGGGCAGCCGCATCTCGCTCGTCGGTCACTTCATCCGACACATGGCTACGTCCGTTGCCGATCGCGAAACCGTTGACGCCGTTGTAGGCTTCCGCCCACCAGCCGTCGAGAATCGAGAAGTTGAGGGCACCGTTGAGCACGACCTTCTCGCCGCTCGTGCCGGAAGCTTCCAGCGGACGACGTGGATTGTTGAGCCAGACGTCGATACCTTGCGTGAGGTGACGGCCGACGTTGATGTCGTAATCTTCGATGAACACGACTCGGCCGGCGAATCGTTCGTCGTGACGCAGATTGGCGATCTTCTGAATCAGGGCCTTGCCTGGTTCGTCGGCCGGATGGGCCTTGCCAGCGACGATCAACTGAACCGGTCGATCGGGGTCCTGCATGATGCGGGCGATTCGATCGATGTCGGAGAAGATCAGGTCGGCACGTTTATAGGTCGCGAATCGGCGAGCGAAGCCAATCGTGAGCACATTGGGATCGAGCACCGAACGTGCCGCTTCGACCATCTCATCGCTCTCGCCACGGCGGCGGCATTGACGCGATAGCCGGCGACGAGTGAACGCCAGCAGCAAGTTCTTCAGCGCGTAGTGCGTTTCCCATAGCTCGCCCGGATCGACATTGTAAATGTGCTGCCAGACTTCTGCCTCGCCCATGTTGTCGGTCCAGCCGGCCGGGAAGTTGCGGTCGTATAGTTGGTGCATCTGCCAGGCGAGCCAGCTGGGGATATGCACGCCGTTGGTGATGTGGCCGATGGGAACTTCTTCTTCGACACGCCATGGCCAGAGGTGAGCCCACATCCGGCGGCTAACCTGTCCGTGCAGCGAGCTTACTGCATTGGCGCGACGCGAAAGCTTGAGTGCGAGGACCGTCATACAGAAAGTCTCGCTGTCGTTCTGCGGTTCCACGCGGCCGAGGCCCATCAACTGCTCGAACGAGATGCCGAGCGAGTCGCGAAGTGGACCGATGTGTTCTTCAATCAACGCGGCGTCGAAGCGATCGTGACCGGCTGGAACGGGAGTGTGCGTGGTGAAGACGGTATGCTGCGAAACCTCTCGCAAGGCATCGTCGAACGACAACCCGTCGTTGTGCATCCGCTCGTTGATGACCTCGAGCACCGCGAAGGCACTATGACCTTCATTCAAGTGGTAGGCCGAGGGGTGGATGCCGAGTGCCCGCAGCGCTCGCACGCCACCGATACCGAGCACCAACTCCTGACGAATTCGCGTGCGGGTGTCGCCACCGTACAGGCGACTCGTCAGTTCGCGATCTTCCGGCTTATTGCCTTCGACATCACAATCGAGCAGGTAAAGATTGACGCGTCCGACTTTCATCAGCCAGACCTTGGCCAGCAGACGACCTTCGCGGGTGTCGATTTCGACCGTGATCGGCTGTCCGTCGGCTCCAAGCGCCGGCTCCATCGGCAAGTTGTCGACGCGTGTGTCGACATATTCTTCGTTTTGATAGCCTTCGAGGTCGAGGTGCTGGCGGAAGTAACCTTGATCGTAGAACAGGCCGATCGCCACGAGTGGAATGCCGAGTCCGCTGGCACTCTTGATATGGTCGCCAGACAGTACGCCTAGGCCGCCGGAGTAGATCGGTACCGATTCGTGGATTCCAAATTCGGCCGAAAAGTAAGCGACCGGCCGCGCGCCCAATACGCCTGCCTGGGTAGCACCCCAGGTCTGATGGGACGTCATGTATTCGCGCAATTGACGATAGGCATGATTCACTCGACTGTAGAGCACCATTTCTGTGGCACGGGTTTCCAGTCGTTGCGGCGTGAATTCCGCCAGCAGAGAAATCGGGTTGTGATCGAGTTGCCGCCAGCGAATCGGGTCGAGGTCACGGAACAGGTTGACCACTTCCGGGTGCCAGCTCCACCATAAGTTGCGGGCCAGAGCCATGCACTTTTCGTAGAGTGTCTCGGCCGACCGTTCAGGCAGACCAGGGGAACGTTTGGCGGTGGCGGGGGCGTCTAGTTCTGCTTGGCTCATCGTCGTACCTGACACTTCGAATGGGACTCGGCCAATTAGTCGGAAGCGTTAATCCGAATCTTGGTCGAATACGTAAACAGGGCGGTCGGATGCTTATTCGGTAATTGGTGCGTCCGACCTTAAAACCGAATTATAGGAGTTTGCTGGCACAGTACCTAGATGAAAATGGGTAAGAAGGCAATTGTTCTGGTTAGCGACCCGCGTGCCGCTCGGTTGCACGCCAGTTAGGTTTGTTTGCCGGTAGACGCCAGGCGCCAGATGGTTGGTTGGGCAGGCCGGTTTATGTCTGGGCAGCCGACCGTCGCTAAGAGAATCGACAAGCCAGCGGCTTGGTTGTCGGCGTTGTCTTGGCAGGATAAGGTGAACGGATAAGATTGGTGGCCGATTTCTGCGTGTCGTGCCAAATTCTGCGAGCGAGCCGGTGTCTTGTGAGCGCGACGGACAGTTGTGATTGTGAAGGTAGTAGCCAAATGAGTGATGTTTCTCTGATCGAGAACCCCGAGGATGCGGGCATGGAACCGCTCTGCCAGGCGCTTTCCGAGCGGGCTGCCCAAACCGATCAGAGCGGCGATTGGCCGGCGGAGCAGCTGACACTTTGTGCCCAAGCGGGCGTCTATCGCTGGTTTCTCGATCCGGCGTATGGCGGCTTGGGTTGGAGTGAAGCCGACCTGATGCGGGGCTACCTGCGTCTGGCGGGATCGTGTCTGACCACTGCGTTCGTCATCACGCAGGCCACGGGGGCGCTGCGTCGGATTGCCACTTGGGCAAGTGATGACCTGCGAGAGCGGCTCCTGTCGTCGTTGCTCAGCGGGGAAACTTTCACCACGCTGGGAATCTCGCATCTTACGACCAGTCGTCGACACCTGGGCCGGCCGGCATTGCGGGCCGAAGAGACGGCCGATGGATTTCGTCTCGATGGTTTCAGTCCCTGGGTCACTGGCGGGCTGGCGGCTGATTGGATCGTCACCGGGGCCCAACTGGACGACGGTCGCCAGATTCTTACTGTAGTGCCGACCGATCTCGAGGGCGTTGAATGCGACGCAGAACAACAGTTAGTGGCACTGACCGCCAGTAAGACAGGCGCCGTTCAGGTCCGCGACGTTGAGATTTCTCGTGATTGGCTATTGGCCGGTCCAGTCGAAAACGTGATCGCCTCGGCGACAGGTGCGAGCACCGGTGGTCTGCAGACATCGGCACTCGCTATTGGCTTGGCAGAAAGTGCCGTCGCGTTTGTTGAGGGCGAAAGCGAAAAGCGGAACGAGTTGGTACTGCCGGCCGAGGCACTAAGGCGCGAACACGATGAGCTGGAAGTCGATCTGTTGTCGCTTGCGGGTGGGAATCCTGCCTGTACCTCCGAAGACTTGCGGGCTCGGGCCAATAGTCTTGCGCTTCGCTCCGCCCAGGCGGCGCTCTCCGCGGCCAAGGGGACGGGCTACGTGCAAGGTCACCCGGCTTCGCGTTGGTGCCGGGAATCGTTGTTCTTCCTGGTTTGGAGTTGCCCAGCACCGGTGATGGCCAGCAACTTGTGCGAACTGGCCGGCATTAGCGATTGATGGGCGGTTCGTTATCGTGGGGGCCCCTTTGCGTTGCGGATCGGTGCCTGCGGTGACTATGATCTAACAATACGGTCTTGGTCGCGAGGTTGGCCTGGGGGAAGTTGGTCCTCGGGGCACAACTTCAGACGCTCTAGGCTCAGATCAATCGGTTCTTCTAGGAATCTTGTCAGGGAACTTCATGTCCGACGAACAAGTCAACGTTTATTGGCACGAGCACAGCGTTTCACGCCAGCAGCGGGAAGAGCAGGGGGGGCACAAAGGGTGCGTCGTCTGGTTCACCGGCCTGAGCGGCTCGGGCAAGAGCACCGTGGCCAACTTGGTCGACCACAAGCTCCATGCCCTGGGTGTGCGAACCTTTGTGCTCGATGGCGACAACGTGCGACACGGGCTGAACGCCACGCCTGCTTTGTTGACAGAGTCCCATAGTGAAGATTTCGCGAAGAGATTCGGACTCGGCTTCTCGGCCGAAGATCGTGAGGAGAACATTCGCCGCATTGGGGCCGTGACTGAGCTGTTTGCTTCGGCCGGGCTGATCGTGTTGACGGCGTTTGTCAGCCCATACCGTAAGGACCGTGACGCGGTTCGTGCTCAACAGGCGGACGGAGACTTTGTTGAAGTCTTTGTCGATACTCCACTGGAGATCTGTGAGAGCCGAGACCCCAAGGGGCTCTATAAGAAGGCACGGGCCGGGGAAATTAAGGGTTTCACCGGAATCGATGATCCTTATGAGCCGCCGCTCAATGCCGAGTTGGTTCTCGACGCGGGCGATCGAGAGGCCGACGCGCTGGCGACGGAGGTCGTGGAGTTCTTGCGCTCCGCCGGCAAGATTCGCTGATATTGATCGGTTGGCAGTTGGTCGGGTTTGTTAAGCCATCTTGAAGACGTCGCCGCACACCGCGCGGTCGCTTTGCTAGCATTGCTGCACGAACGTGGACTTGACCCGCGCCGCACGGTCGTCGTAGATTTGACTGCGATGGCCTGCGGAAGGATTTTCGCTAAGCCATCGGTGTCCGTGCGTCGACGTGTCCATCAAGAGACTCGGCGGTGGCATGTTGGGCATGGGGAGTATCGATCATCGGCGGCCAGACTAAATCACTGACGTGATCACATCCTGGCGGTTGGCGGCCGAGTTGATCTGAATAAGGATTTTACCGAGCTGTTCGGCGGCGCTGCCGAACGTTCGATCTGATGATTTGCGTACACGGAAGTGACCTCGGATTACTGCGACTCAATTGCTCGATTCGCGCTGCGTCCAGGTTGAGGAGTGAACACCATGGAAGATGTTAACCTAAGAGCCGCCACGGCTGTGACCGATAAAGTGGCAACCCAAGACTCCGCTTACGACCAGGAGTGTCTAAAGCTGGCCAAAGAGGTCGAGCGTGCCGTGCAATCCGCGACCGGCGGACGCGTCCACAAGATCGAAGTAGAGATCAGCGAGGACACGATCTTGCTGCGGGGCTTCTGTGCGACATTCCACTGCAATCAGTTGGCCCAAACCGCGGCCATGGATGTCGCGGGCGATATGCCCATCGACAATCAGATCGTCGTCTGGTAGCCGGCTAGAGAGCCGAGAGTTTCATTTACTGGAGAGCGGTGACCGATTCTCGCGCCGCGGTGAGCGGCATCGCGACCGCCTGTCGGGGTAGCTTCTTCAGCAGACGTTCGTTGATTGTGACGTTCTTCAGCTCCGCCACGATCTTCGCGGCCGAGGTACCGTCGCCATAGGGGCTTGTCTGATCCGGATAAAGGTCCGGGAATTCTTTGGCCACCACGGTCGCGATCGAAGCGAAGATCTCTTCCCGTCCGTAGCCGCTGTTGAGCAGCCCATCGACCTTAGGGCGGCCAGCCTGTCGCGTACCAATGTTGACCACCGGCAGCTTCAACCAACCCGCTTCAACGATTGCTGCGGCATCGTTCCCGGCAAGCGCGGTGGCCTGCCGAAGCAGATTCCAGTAGGTGGGCCACTCGCACCGCGGCACCAGGTGGGTGTTCTCGTGTTGATCGGCGTAGCAGCGTAAGGCCTCGATCGCCGCGGCCGAAATGTCCGAACCACGTGGGTAGGCAAAGACCGTCGGAAGGTCGAGGATCTCGATCGCTTCCAGCAAGTTCTGCACCTGCTGCGATTCGGTAATCTCTTGTTCCGCTTCGTCGCCGCTGCCGTCGATGTCGATGTCGTCTAGCTTGGCATCGGAGTCCGGCAGGTAGCTGACCACGAGCAGCGGCTCTTCGAGGTGGCAGCCGAGGCGATCTTCGAGTTCCTCACGTTTCATCGTGGGACAAGCTCGCAGCTGGTCCAGCCGCGGACTGCCGGCGACATGGATTCGCCAAGCGTCTTCGCCTTGGGCGACGAGCGCCTGCTGATCGGTCTCGTTGGTGACGAAGTGAAGGTGGCAGATCTCAGCGAGCGCCGCGTGATCGGTTTCTTGTTGGATGTTTGGTTCGACCGGTCCGTTGATGACTTGGGCGATAGGAATGCCAGCGGTGCGAGCCGCTTGGGCCGCGGAGAGCAATTCTTCCGATTCACCCAACAAGAGGACCAGATCCGATCGCTTCGAGTGCAAGGCTTCGGCGAAGGCGATCCGCTCGTGCGTCGGCAGCGTGACGACGTCGGAGTTGGTTTCGGCCGCCCGAGTTAGTTCGACGCGGCGACGAATCTCGAAGCCGGCGGCGACCAGCGTGCAGCATCGCGTGTCGAGCTCCGGCGACGTGCGCCGACCACAGACCACGAGGTCGAGTTGCAGCTCGGGATCAGAGTCGATGGCGCTTAGCAGCGCCGCGTAGCAACAGCCGTCCGCTGGGGTGCCGATGATAGCGGTGACATTTCTCAAGTGCGATACTCCGACGTAACGGCGCAGGCAGCACGATGCTCTGTTACGGTTGGCATGCGGGTGGTGGGGCGTGGTGATCTTCCAGGGCTTGCCGAAGTCGGTAGGACGGAGATCGGTGGGGCGGGCGGAAGTGTGGCAAGGAAGCGCAACGCCGTCAACGTCAGTCGTTCTGCTTCGCTGGCCGGAGGTGCTAGCGGGTTGCCAGCTTGTGGGGTGGGGTATGGGAGTGATGCCGACGCGATCGTCAGCTGCCCTAATGATATTTGGGATTGGCGCCGGAGGATAGTGTCTGGGGCGATTGCCGCCGCTAGCGAGCTTGCTGATTTGCGAGGCGGCTGGCAGCTCGGGGGTGGTGAATTGGCGACCTACCTCCGCCGGGTTAAGTCGGCCGCTGCTCGTGGTTTCCGGCCTCATTGTTTGCCCTTTGGACCTTCCGTTTCAGCGTTTTCGTTCGCCAGCAGCCGTTCTAGCCGCTCGACTACGGCCACCTCGCCGGTCCGGAATTCGATGCCCACGGCCACCGCCAGGAGTGGGATATTGCCCAGCCTGGGCAGATCGATCTTCACCAAGTCTTTATGCGTACAGAGGACAGCCTCGACGGGCTCCTCGGCTGCCGGCTGCTCCCCGCTATTGGTTTCTGCTTCACTCTCGTCTGGCTTTGTGTTCTCCGCCAAGTCGCCAGCTCGCATCGCCCACTGCACCAAGGCCTCGATGTCCTCACGGCTATAGCGATGATGGTCCGGGTACTCGCGCCAGCGGGTGACGTCGTAGCCGCAGGTCTCAAGTGTGTGGCGGAAGCCGGCCGGGTTGCCGATGCCGCTAAAGGCCGCCACCCGTTTCCCGCGGAGCGACTCAAGCGGTTGCTCTTCGCCGCTGGCCGAGATCAGTGCTCGCGGGGCGTGCACCACTTCTGCCCAAGCGGCTTGTGGCGCCAGTTCTTTCGCCCGCTGTCGCACCTGCTCTCGCTGCGTTTCCTCCATCATGTCACTGCGCG
>CAYLRE010000013.1:1404-34703 GCA_964385715.1 uncultured Planctomycetaceae bacterium | reverse complement strand
TTCGCCTTGGCTTCGTCGCGGGCCCTTCGTTCCGCAACGAGTAGCTTTCGCTTGAAGTCCATGATCTGCATGTCTTCGAGGTATTCGTGCGCCTTGATGGAACCACCGGTTCCCTGGACGCCTTCTTTCATGACCTCGATGGCGGCCTCATAGTTCTCTTCTTTGACGTAGAAATCCGCGAGTTCTTGGTAAGTGGTCACCTCTTCTGGATGGCGGCGGATTTCACGTCGCAGCTTTTCTTCGTGAGAAACCTCTTCAACTTCTGTGATTTCGGTGTCTTTCTGTCGCTTGGACACGCTAACGTCCTTGGAGGATTCGGCGTAATCGTATCCTCCCGTGTTGATCGTCTTCATTACCGAAAGTTGGTTGATTCGTCGCGTGAGCGATTCGTCACCAGACTTTTCTCGCAGTGCCCGTTCCAGGCACTGGATCGCTCGATCGAACTCGCCCATCTCCTCGAACATGTCCGCTGCCGCCCGATTGAGTGCGGCGTCCTTGGGATTGCCTTCGAGAGCAAGATTGAGATAGAGGAGCTGGCAGTCGGGGATTTCCAGTTCTCCGCACGCCGTTGCTAAGTCTTTGAGAATCGATGGCTCCCAGGGATTCGTCAACAGACAAGCGACGCCGGGGCGAATCACTCCAAGCCAGTCCTTCTTCGACAGCGCCTTTTTCATGGCTGTCTTGTGTTTGTTGGGCGGTCGTTTTACGCCCTTCCTGTTATTGCTATACTTCTTGGTGAGGTTTCCGAGCAGGTTGGTCGTGTAGATGACGTTGCCCGGATCACCGGCGACGCATTGCGCAAACATTTCGTGCGCATAGTCGAACTCGCCTTTGCTTCCTCGTAGCGCGCCGTGGTCAAAGGCCGTCTGCAGTCGCCGACGTTTTCCTGGCGAAATCGGCGGTAGCAAAGGCTCGTCTTCGCTCTCCGGTCCTTCTTGGTCCTTGGCGTCTTCTTTTTTTACTTTGCTCTTCTTTTTGGCCATTATCAATCGCTATTGCTCACCAGGCCGCGCGGCGATGTCGATCGTCCGCGGCGGGCCCTAGTTACCAGACCTCTGTCCTCCATCTAAACTCTAATTCTAGCAGCGCAGCAATTCAAAACAACGCGGCGGAGTTTGCACCTGAGCATGTCCAATTCATCGTCCAATCAACGTGGTTACGTCTACCTGGTGGGGGCTGGGCCGGGGGACCCTGGCCTGATCACCAAGCGAGGGCTCGATTGTCTCGCCCGGGCTGAGGTAGTGCTGTATGACTACCTGGTAAACCCGCTGATTCTCGCTCACGCGCCCACAAATGCTCAGGTCGTTTGTTTGGGCCGCCATGGTACCGATCGCGTCATGTCGCAGACGGCGATCAACGAGATGTTGATCGCACACGCTCGTCAGGGGCAAGTGGTGGTCCGGCTCAAAGGGGGGGATCCGGCGGTCTTTGCTCGAGGTGCTGAAGAAGCAGAGGTACTTGCTGCCAACGAGATTCCGTTTGAGATTGTGCCGGGAATTACCGCGGCTTTGGCGGCAGGTAGCCACGCCGGGATTCCGGTCACACACCGCGAGTTGGCGTCCGCCGTGGCTCTCGTTACCGGTCGCGAGCAAGCCGGCGTTGAGACAAAACTCGACTTCGATGCTCTTGCCAAATTTCCCGGAACCCTCGTCTTTTACATGGGCGTGACGACGAGCAAGGAATGGACTGCAGCCTTAATCGATGCAGGCAAGCCTGCCGATACACCGGTCGCAATGGTGCGACGATGTAGTTGGACGGATCAAGAAACCATTTCGTGCACGCTTGAAGAAGTGCCGACAGAGCTGCAGGCCCGATCGCTACGGCCGCCGGTGATCGTCATCGTTGGTGAGGTTTGCGATCTCGCGCCCACGCTAGCGTGTCTCGATCAGCGACCGCTGTTAGGCGAGACCGTAATGGTGACGCGGCCTCGCGAGCAAGCGATCGGTTTCTGCGAACGGCTGGGAGAACTCGGAGCGGGGGCGCTGCTGCAGCCAGCCATCGCGATTGAGCCGCCACAGGATTGGGCGCCGGTCGATGATGCTCTTGCCCGTATCGAGAAATTTAATTGGCTCGTCTTCTCTAGTGCCAATGGCGTGCGTTTTCTGTTAGACCGACTCTTGGCAGAACACGGTGATTTGCGTCGATTGGCTAACGTACAGATCGCTACAATTGGCCCGCGGACGGCGGATGAGTTGCGGCGCTATCATCTGAAAGCCGATTTAGCACCGAACGAGTATCGTGCAGAAGCTCTTGCCGTTGCCCTTGAAGAGAACGCCGCCGGGAAGTCGTTTCTGCTGGCAAGGGCTAGCCGTGGTCGTGAGGTGCTCTCGGAACAGCTCACGGCGAGCGGAGCGATGATTACACAGGTCGTGGTCTACGAGAGCCGTGACGTGCCGGAGCCCCAGCAGCATGTTGCGGATGCCCTTGGTGCCGGGAAAATAGATTGGATTACGGTTACCAGCTCGGCAATCGCTCGCTCGTTGCACGCGATGTTTGGCGATGAACTAAAGAAGTCAAAGCTGGCGAGCATAAGTCCGATTACGTCGGCCACACTGCGTGAACTGGGGCACGAACCGGATATTGAAGCGACCGTCTACACGACCGACGGTCTCATAGAAGTGTTACTATCCGCAGTCGCCGTTGAAGATTAGGGGCATTTGCCGTCGACCGACAAAATAGCTAATCGATCATGGATTCTCACCATTCTTCCAATTTCGAACGAGCCGCCGAATCAGCGCCAGTACCTGGACGACTGGCGGGGATTGATTTTGGTACGGTCAGGATCGGTGTGGCAATTACCGACCCGGCTCGCAGATTGGCGAGTCCTCTCGACAACTACACGAGGCGAGGTCCTGCCGGCGATGCGAGGTATTTTTGTGGCCTGGCGGAGACCGAGGCGATCAAGACGTTCGTCGTGGGGCTTCCTGTTCACCTCGACGGTAAGGAAAGTCAGAAGTCGATCGAGGCGAGAGCGTTCGGTCAATGGCTTACTGAAACGACCGGCGTTCCCGTTGTCTTCTTTGATGAACGATTTACGACGGCCGAGGCGGAGCGTATTCTCGGTGGTGCCGAATTGTCAAAGAAACAACGCAAGGCTCGTCTCGATAAGCTTGCGGCACAGATCATGTTGTCGGCTTTCTTGGAGGCCGGCCAACCTGCTGAACAGTCTCCACGGTCGTTGGACGACTAGCGTCTAACATAGCACGGAATTTTGGCGTTCTCATGGCGACACTTATACTTGGCTGCGGATATCTTGGGCGTCGTGTTGCGGAACAGCTTCTCGACGAACGATCGGGGGGTAGAGACTCTACGGCCGGAAATATTTACGCCGTGACACGCAAGAGTGAACACGCTGCCGAGTTGGAACAGCTGGGACTCACGCCTGTTGTAGCCGATGTGACCGATCCGGCTTCGCTCAAGACGCTACCCCCCGCCGATACTGTGATTGTCGCGATCGGTTACGACCGATCAACGGGGCTCTCGATCGACGAGACGTACGTCAATGGGCTAGCGAACGTGTTGGACTCGCTCACATTAAAGACAAAGCGAATCATTTACGTTAGTTCGACGGGCGTATACGGCCAAAGCGACGGAAGCTTGCTCGACGAAGAATCACCGTGCGAGCCGATACGAGATGGTGGTAAGGCTTGCCTGGGGGCGGAGCAATTGCTCGCCTCGCACCCACTTGGAAAGAACAGTGTGATTCTGCGGCTGGCCGGCATTTATGGGCCGGGGCGGCTGCCTCGTTCGACACAGCTAATGGAGGAGCAGCGATTGCCAGTTGACCCCGACACGTTCCTTAACCTCATTCATGTCGAAGACGCCGCGGCGGCCGTGTGTGCTGCGGCTAAGTTACCTGTGTCGGAGTCACCGAGAATCTACTGCGTTTCCGATGGTAGCCCGCTTCTTCGCCGGGACTATTTTGAAGAGCTGGCTCGCCAAGTTGCAGCGCCACCGCCGGTCTTTTCCGTATCTCAGGATGCCAGGAAGGAGCGGGGAGGCGGCCACAAACGCATTAGCAATGTCAAAATGATGGCGGAACTTGGACTGAAACTGCGGTTTCCGGATTGGCGGCATGGGTTGGCGGCATCTCTGGCGGCAGAGAATACAGCCTGATTGTCGTTGGTTCGGGCCGGCCCGTTGCCGATCGGGAACGTCCGTTTTACAATCCGGTGTCGTCCGTGATTGGAACGTAGAAAGGTCTGGGAAATGTTAGAACGGAAGCCCCTCTTCCCGCATGTGATCGAGTTGAATCATGCGGCTGGCCGGCGCATCGGCTGTAGCGTGTACCTGGTCTACGACGGGGCCGATTGGCTGCTCATTGACATCGGATACGACGAAACGGTGGACGAGATCGTCGAGCTGATTCGGCAGCTCGATTTCCGCTTGCAAGGTTGTAAGACGCTCATCGCGACACATGCTGACGCCGATCACATCCAGGGGATGGCTCGGGCTCAGGCAGTTCTCAAGACTACCATCACCGGGCACCCCGCGGCGGCGGAGCCGCTTGCTAAGGGAGATCGCATTCTCACGTTTGCTGAAATTGCCGCCCAAGGGATCGATCTTGAGATGCCTCCTTTCAAGCTCGACACGCTGGTTGATGATGGCGATATCATTGAGCTAGGTAGTCTAAAAATTGAGGTCTGGCATACTCCAGGCCACACGGACAGCCAGCTGTCATTTCGAATGGGCAATTTGCTTTTCTCCGGCGACAACATCTATCGCGATGGTTGCGTCGGTGCCATCGACGCCCATCATGGCAGCAATATTCCGGACTTCATTAAGTCGCTCGAGCGTATCCGAAATAGCGATGTTGAATGGTTGCTTCCGAGCCATGGTCCGGTCTTCCGTAAAAATAATGCTGTCCTTGATAGCACGATTGCTCGCTTGAAGACCTATCTCAACATGGCCGACTTTGGCACCTGCGCGACCGGCTGGCCCTTGATGGAAGAGTGGGACGAAGAGCTAGCCGAGCAAAAAATGCCCCGTTAGTACGCAGCCGAACTACCATCTGGCGCGTAGGAATCGCGTGCTTCGGGGCTTCTGAATGCCGGTCGATCCGGTCGCGTGGCTGATTATATCGATTGTCACGAATATTCGCTTAATATCGATTGCTCCGGCTGCCGATTCCTATCTCAGACCGACATGGTCCCTCGCCACCTAGGAAGAGGTTGTGGCATGAAATGATAGGGGACCGTGATCGACTAAGGAGCGCTTACGCTGATGACCCGTGGATCTTTGCTAGCGTTGATGATCGCGACGAGTGTCGCGCTGTTTGCGCTGCCAGAAGAGGCGAGCGCCCAACGCGCCTATGGCCGAGGCTGGGGACATACGTACCGCACCCAAGACTGGGAACGGTACTACCACTACCCGTACGTATATTATCCCCACAACTTCTGGTCGAACGAATATTACCGAAGCTCGGACAATATGTACTTCCGCTATCCCCAGGAGATGCGGATCCCTGTTTACAACCGCCAGTGGCACAATCCCTATCCCGAAGGGCGTAAGTACCACGCTGGCCATCATTTTATTCTCGATACTTTCTAACTTTGCGTTACGTTTTAAGCACAGTCCAGTGGACTTGAGCGATGGTGCTGGGGGGTGCCGCGTTCAAGAGTGTCCAGCAGCAAAATGGCTCGTGCTAACATGCTCGACCACGACGACCGCGTATCTTCTGAGAACGAACGCGGTCGTCGTGGCGTTTTTTTGCGCACATGGTGGTGGGCAATGTAGACCGTAGATGGCGTGCAGACGCCATTAACTCGGTTGAGCCGCCAGTCGATAGTAGATCTCGCTTGCCTGCTCCAATTGTTCGAGGTCGATCCACTCGTCGGCCGTGTGAGCTTGGGCGATCGACCCAGGGCCAAAAACCACGGCCGGTACTCCCGCGTCGGCGATAATTGCCGCGTCGGTGCCGTAGGGAACTCCTACCGACTGCCCACTGGCGTTCTCTTCGCGCGCCGCCACGCTGACGCGTTCGGCCAGATGGGAGTTCAACCCATTCGTGAGGCCTGGCGATTCAATGGACGGCCCGTCGTGCTCCACCTGGCAATCAGAGCCGAGCGTCTTGCTGAGGTACTTTACAGCATGTTCATAGGCCTCCTCTGCGGTTTCGCCAGGGGCAAGCCTTCGATCAATCGCGATACTGCAACGTTCCGGAACCGTGTTGACGCTCACGCCTCCTGTGATTGTCCCCACGCACAAGCTGGGCCGCCCACACAATGCATGCTCTGCTAGACTCGGAACGATATCTCGGGCATAGGTTTCCAGGGCGGACAGTACGCGTCCCATTTTGTAGATGGCGTTCTCGCCGGCGTCTGGAGCTGAGCTATGAGCTGCTCGGCCTACCGTATGGCAATTCCAACGCACGACGCCTTTGTGAGCGATGACCACGTTCAGGTCTGTCGGTTCGGCCACAACGCAGACGTCCGGGGCGCGGGGCAATAGCGAGGTGCGGGAGTCGTCTTGTCGTTGTTGCCACTGCCGGACCAGTTCACGTGCGCCCGAGAAACCATGCTCCTCGTTGACTGTGCATGCCAGCACGATCGTTGGCATGCCTGCCGGATGCTCTCGGCGCAATCGAGCGAGTGCAACAATCATGGCCGCCATGGAGCCTTTGACGTCGCACGTGCCGCGGCCGAACATCTTGCCGCCGCATATGTCCGCGCCAAAGGGATTCACCGTCATTCCGTCGGCCGGCACGGTGTCCTGATGCACCTCCCAGAGCATGAGTTCACCTCCGGCTGCCAGGGGCGTGCTGCCGTCAATTCGTGTGAGTAGATTCTCCCGTTTTTTGCCGCAGGTGGTCACTTCGACCAGCTGACGCTCCGTCGGCATCTCTAGATCGGCAAACAGCTTCTCTAGGTGATCTGTCAGCCGCTCTTCATAGAAGATGTTACCTACCTTCGGGGCTGCGCCAGCCTGGCTAGGATTGCCACCCATTGGGTTGACGCTCGGGATTCGCACCAGTTGGGCGAGCAATTCAGCTGCATTGAGGTCCATTGGAACTCCGGACAAGGGAGATTTACAGCACGTTTCGTCAGCGCCGGTTGCGGTGTATCATGCTATTCATGCAGACGAATTTGTACGAATACGATGTGATTGTGGTCGGTGCCGGTCATGCTGGGACCGAAGCCGCTTTAGCGGCAGCACGTGTCGGTGCGCGAACCGCTCTGTTGACGACCAATCTCGACACGGTCGCTCAGATGAGCTGTAATCCCGCCATCGGTGGCGTTGGCAAAGGCCAAATTGTACGCGAGATCGACGCTCTTGGCGGAATCATGGGCCTCGCGACCGACGCAACTGGAATTCAATTTCGGCTGCTTAATCGGCGTAAGGGCCCTGCGATGCATAGTCCGCGGGCTCAGTCCGACAAAAAAGCGTACCAACAATATGTCAAGCAACAGGTCGAAGCTCAAGTAAACCTGGAACTACGCCAGGAAATCGTGGAAGACCTGTTGACGGAATCGTGCTCGTCGGGCGCTGGTTCCGATGGTCAGGCGACTGATCGCGTGGTTGGTGTTCGTTGCCGGGGTAACATCGATTACCGGGCCGCGACCGTGATTCTGACAACCGGCACGTTCTTGCAGGCGATCATGCATACCGGTGAGACGACAACTCCCGGTGGACGCGGAGGGGAGGGGACCACGCGCGGAATCAGCGGTGCACTCAATCGTCTTGGCTTCCGAGTTGAACGATTCAAGACCGGGACGCCGCCTCGACTCAATAGTCGCACGATCGATTACTCTCAAACGGAATTGCAGCCGGGTGACGATGACCCGCAGCCGTTCTCTTTCCTCAACGACACGATCGTCGTTGACCAGATGCCTTGCCATATTACGCATACGAACGAGAAGGTTCACGAACTGATTCGGGCGAACCTTGATCGCGCACCGATGTATGCGGGGCAAATTAAGAGCACCGGTCCTCGTTATTGCCCTTCGATTGAAGACAAGGTTGTTCGCTTTGCGGACAAAGACGGTCATCAGCTTTTCTTGGAACCGGAAGGAAGGCAGACGAACGAAGTCTACGTCAACGGGATCTCGACCAGCCTTCCTCGCGATGTTCAGGATGAGATGCTCAAGCATATTCCCGGCCTCGAGAACGCGCAGATCATGCGATATGGTTATGCGGTCGAGTACGACTTCTGTCCTCCCGATCAGCTTGATGCCACGCTTCAGACGAAGAAGGTTGCGGGGCTTTACTTCGCAGGGCAAATCAACGGCACCACTGGATACGAGGAGGCAGGCGCCCAAGGCCTCATCGCTGGAGCAAATGCGGCACTCGCGGCCGCTGGTCGCGAAGCACTCATCCTGACGCGTGATCAAGGCTATATCGGCGTGCTTATCGATGACCTAATCACGTGTGGCGTTGACGAGCCATACCGAATGTTCACGAGTCGGGCTGAATATCGATTGTCATTGCGGCACGACAACGCCGATCGTCGCCTCACAGCTTTGGCCGGAAAGTTCGGACTCGTCCAAGATGATCGTTTAAATCGCTTGTCCGAGAAGGAGCAGCAGATTGACGAGTGCAAGCGGCTGCTGGAAGAGAATCGCGTGGACAACGTTACGCTGACGAAATACTTGCGCAGGAACGAGGTTGAGTGGCCGGAGATTTGTGATCGACTTCCCCAGCTTAGGAATGTTTCGGACGAAATCGCCCGGCAGGTGGTTTGTGACGTGAAATACGCCGGCTATATCGAACGACAAGCTGTTGAGGTTGCCCGCCAGAGGCGACTTGCCGACAAGCGAATTCCCGAGACGTTTGATTACCGGCAAATTGGGCCGTTGCGACACGAGGCCAAGGAGAAGCTCAGTCGCGTGCGACCCAAGGATCTTTCGCAGGCTAGCCGCATTAGCGGGATTACCCCAGCCGACATGGCTCTTCTTATGGTTCATCTTGATCAGCCGGCGAAAAGATCGCCAATTGCCGAGACTCCTTTATCACGCCATCGTGAGCTAGATCAAACGTCCTAATTGCCCAGGATGATTGTCTACGCTGTTTGACGACATCATTCGTTCGCCGTTCGCGTGGCCATCCTGACTATCGGGTTCATTTCTTGCCTATTCGACGTATCGCGATATGCTTTGGCGTGGATGCGTTTTTCTTTTTCGAGTAAACAAAGAAATGTGCGCAAGAAGTTCGTAACATCCTTTGTGTCAGCCATTTACGGCAAACAGATTCGTGTTGACCCGTTTCGGAAGATAGCTATAATCTCGCCTAAATGGTAACGTTGGCAAGATCGGGTATGCCAACGGACCACGCACGTTTCGCAAACTGAAGCGTATGTGTAACCAGCATGTTTGTAGACGCATTGTGCTAACGCGCTAGAATTCATCTAGCGGAACATGGAGGACTAGGTGCCCTCGGCGCTCTTGCAAGGTTAGCAAGAATTTGAGGGCCCCGCTTGTCTGGCCTTTTCAAGCAGCCAGGAAGGTGGTTAGCAAGATATGAAAACGGTGTTTACAACCGGTGAAGCGGCGAAGATCTGCAAGGTTAGTCAGCAGACGATCATCCGCTGTTTTGACTCCGGACAACTCAAGGGATTTCGAGTTCCAGGTAGTCGCTTCCGTCGCATTCCACGTGATCTTCTGTTCGCGTTCATGCGAGAGAATGGCATTCCGACTGACGCTCTGGAGAGTGGCAAACGCAGAATCCTTGTCGTCGACGACGACGAAGATCTTGTCGAACTGATTTCCGACGTTCTCGACCGTGATGGCCGCTTTGAAGTGAAGACGGTCAACAACGGCTTTGGCGCTGGAATGATGGTCAAGGAATATAAGCCTGACTTGGTCGTGCTGGACGTCATGCTTCCGGATATCAACGGTAAGGAAGTTTGCCAGCGAGTTCGTAGTGACAGCACGATGGACGAAGTCCGCATCATCTGTATCTCCGGTATGGTTGAAGAGGACAAAGTTCAGGATCTGCGAGATGCTGGTGCGAACGACTTCATGCACAAGCCTTTTGAAGTCGATCGATTGGTAGATCGAATCTGCCAGTTGCTAGATATCGAAACGGCTGCGGCGACTTAGTCTTCGCTGCATGGTACAGACGCTATGATTTTTCAGCCGCTTTGATTTGTCGGTGCGGTTGAGAAGTAAGGACGGATTGCCATGCGCTGCCTGCCAATCTTGACGATCGCCGACCAGGCGATCCGTTTGCCGCTCTGTGACGCCACTGCCGAGGCGCTCTGCTGCGCGATGCTTAGCGTGACAGGGACCTCGCAGGGTGGTCCAGGGGCGCGTGATTCCAAGGCGACGACTGAGTTGCAACGGTCGTTGGCGGAATCACTGGCGAACGATCCGGCACTGTCGCTGTGGTGTGCGCTACAGTCTGGTGATCAGGATGCGGTCACGATTGCATCGCTTGCCAGTTGGTTGCTTGATGCGCTGCCGGGGTGCTTGCTTGGCGAAGGACCGTCTGCTTGCGAGGCGAAGGCGGCTGGAGCTTCGGCAGAGTGCGACTCAGAAGGATTGTACGAACTCGCAGCAGAGTCGGTCCTCTCAGCACATGCCGCTCTTAAGTCGAGCGCTGAACACGGAAGCGAGAGTCGTTTCGATTCCGTCGCTTTCGCCCAAGGATTACTGCGTGGTGCCACTGCATTCGGCGGTGAGAAGCAAGCTAAGGTTCTCGTCCAGCAGCTAAAGCACGTTGAAATAGATGAACCAGGTCACGAAGCAGCAGTGACTCTTGAGCCATTGCAGAATGCCGAGCTCGCTCAGTATTGGGAGCGAACTTCGCCAATCGCGGATCGCGTTTTCGAGCTTGCAGAGACTTTGGCTCGCAAGGACGTATTGGAGACCCGCTTTGCCGCACAGCTTCAAGAGGAGAAGTTGCAGGCACTCTATACGCTGGCCGCCGGTGCCGGTCACGAGATTAATAACCCGCTCGGCAGTATTGCCGGCCGCGCTCAATTGCTCGTGCGCGATGAGCCAGATGCGCAACGGCGGCGAACGCTCGCGAAGATCAACACGCAGGCTTTTCGGGCCCACGAGATGATTTCCGATATGATGTTGTTTGCTCGGCCGCCAGAACCGGTTCGGACTGACGTGGATCTTGCCGAACTCGCTTCAAACGTTGTTGCTGAGCTGAAGGAGGAGGCGTCGCAGCGATCGACGGTGATCGTCTGCACTCAGCCACCTGAGGCCGTGCCTGTTTCGGCCGATCCTTCGCAGGTCGCCGTTGCACTGCGGGCGATGTGTCTCAACGCGATGGAAGCCTTGGGGACGGGTGGTCGAGTTGAGATTTCTGCTCGTCGTGTGCAGCGCAATGGTCATGGGGACGTCGCCGAACTCGTGGTTCGTGATGACGGACCGGGAATCGCGCCCGAGCAGCAGAATCAGCTCTTCGATCCTTTCTTTTCCGGTCGCGAGGCGGGTCGCGGACTTGGCTTCGGGCTGTCAAAATGTTGGCGAATCGTTACCAATCATGGTGGCACCATCCGCGTAGAGAGTGAGCCAGGACAGGGAGCGACTTTTACTATCACGCTTCCTGTCGAGGCGGGCTGAGTGGGTCGCTGCCGATGGCCAATTCGTCGTGACAGCAATGCCAGCCGTCACCCACTGAGATACCCCGCTCACCGAGATTCCTCCACCGGCCATCCATGGACACACATCCCTACGGATTTTGGAGTGTGGTACCGCCGCTGCTGGCGGTTGGGCTCGCCATCGCCACCCGTCGCATTGTGTTGTCGCTATTGGCATCCGTGGTTGTCGGTTGCCTGATATTGGCGACCGTAGGGGGCGACGTCGGCTTCTTCTCCTCAATGAAGAAGTTCATTTGGGATGCGCTGCCTGGAAACCCGGGCCGGCTGATGGTCACCGCCTTTTCGATCTTCATGGGCGCCATGATCGGGCTGGTGCATAAGAGTGGCGGTATGCAGGGCCTCGTTGATCTACTGCGACCCATGGCCAGCAATCGTAGCCGAGGCCAGCTGACCGGCTGGCTGATGGGCATGATCATCTTCTTCGACGACTACGCCAATACGTTGCTTCTTGGCCAGACGATGCGGCCGGTAACGGATCGGCTGCGAATTGCGCGCGAGAAACTTGCCTACATTGTCGATTCGACGGCCGCTCCGATCGCCGGTGTGTCATTGCTTTCGACTTGGGTGGCGACGGAGATCAGTTTGATTCGCGATGGCTATATCGATGCCGGTTTCGCGCCGGATAGCGTCAATCAGCTATCCTTGTTCCTGCTCACGGTGCCGCTGCGGTTCTATCCAATCTGGGCGTTTCTATTCGTTATGCTCGTGGCCGCCACGCGAAGAGATTTTGGGCCCATGCTTAAGGCCGAACGTCGGGCGGTAGCAGGTGACGTTGGCAGTGAAGATGCTCGGCTCGAGGCTAGTGAGTCACTGCGACCAGACGACGAGGTGCAGGGGCGTTGGTACCTGGCCGTCGTTCCAATTCTCACGATGATCGTTGTGGTGATGGCGGCGATCTATATGACCGGCGTATGGAAGGTGGCGGCCGATCATCAGGAGGATCCGAGCTACGTCGCCAGTTTTCAGGACATTGTTGGCAACGGCAACACGTATCTTGCGCTGTTGCTCGGCTCTGCGTCGGGATTCGTGGTTGCCATTGCGATCATCTTGCCGACTCAAATTCTCTCTCCTCGTCAAAGCTTTTTCGCGTCGCTGAGCGGAGCTCGCGTTATGTTGCTGGCACTGGCAATTCTTTGGCTCGCCTGGGCGCTTGGTGACATCACGACGGCGTCGAAATCGGAGGGGGATTCCGGAGCTCTTTTGAATGCAAGCCTGGCGACAGCCGACTACTTGAGCAACATTATCCAACGGAGCAACGTGCCGGCCGTCTGGATGCCAACAGCGATCTTCCTGCTCGCGGCGGTCATCTCTTTCTGCACCGGAACAAGCTGGGGGACGATGACCATCCTCATGCCGCTGGCAATTCAGACCACCTACCGGGTGCTCGGTGGAAGCGAGGCTGGGGTGTCTGCAGAAGATCCGATCATGCTCACAGCGGTTGGCAGCGTGCTTGGCGGTTCCATTTTCGGTGATCACTGCTCGCCGATATCCGACACGACCGTGCTTTCCAGTCGTTCCAGCGGGTGTAATCACATCGCACACGTGCGAACGCAGATGCCCTACGCATTGCTGGTTGGGTTTGTCTCCATCGTGTGCGGAACCATTCCGGCTGCCTATGGCATCTCCGCCTGGCTACTCTTGCCCATCGGGCTGGCGCTGCTGTGGTTGTGCTTGCGGTTGTTTGGCAAGGATGCGGAAGCTCCGGTTGCACAAAGTTAGGGACAGGAATAGCCGGTTTTTGGGTGGCAACGGTTGAGGCTTTTTCGTTGCGGGCGCTCCTTCTCACTCGTCCTGCCAGAATTGCTAGCACGTGTGATGTTGTCGTAACGCCATCGATGCGCTAAGCTTTCTGTTGTGACGCTAAACGCGAGTCGCTCGTGCAAGGAGGACGGCGACAACCGCAAGGAAAATCGCGTAAGCAATTAAGGTCAGGAAGACCAATGCCATGGACGCGCAACGACTTCGTCTTGTTACGGACGACACACCCCACCTTCAAATCGCTTCGCCTTACGGACCGCGTTCGTGGCGGGAACGGAGCCCCTTCCGGTGCGTTTCGGAAGAAGATTCCGCTCTGCAGCTGCGGAGAGCGATCGCCCGCGGACGGCAATCACTGCTCGCGATGCAGCAGGACGACGGCAGCTTCCGCCAACAGGTGACGAGCGATCCTCGGCCTTATTGTTTGCTGCTGCTGGTGGAGCAGTACTTGGATTGCCAGGATGAGTCGCGCGACGCATTGGCGGTCGAGCAGATACTAGAACTACAATCGCCCGACGGCACTTGGTCACGCGCTCCCGGTGAGTCATGCGATCCGAGCACGACCGTGCTGGCCTACTTCGCACTCAAGACGCGGGGCCGTCGCTGCCGCAATCCCGAAATGCAATCGGCCTTTCGAGCCATTCTCTCTGCGGGAGGAGCGGCCGTTTGCGATGCACCAACTCGGCTGATGCTGGCTCTGTTGGGGCAAGTTCCGTTCTTGGCCTGTGGCAATATGGTCGAAGTCGAGCCGTTTTCTCAGTTGATCAAGCGGCAGCCGAGTCGGCAGCTACCAGCAAACCGCGGCATTCGAGAGCTATTCACGACCGATCCAGTCAGTTGGCCCGAAGTGTGTTGGTCCAACGAATGGGCCGACGGTGATTTTGAGAGGGAGATCTTTAGCCTACTAGTGGAACAGACATCCGATGACAGCGAGTCAACTGAAAGGGGAGGCAATGTCGTCGATCAGCTAGACTTACTTCTCGCTCAATACGTCGTTGATGAAACCGATAAAGAAAGCGTAGCGGAGGAACAGCGAGAGAGTCGTTTGCTTCTGCGGTCATCGAGAACCGAAGTCACTGACACTGCTAAAGCCGTGATGGCACTTTGCGCGAGCGGAATATCAGAAGATTCCGATGCGGTGCGAGCTGCTCGAGGTTGGTTGTCTGAGCAGCTTGCCTTAGAGAACGTGTCCGCCGCTGAACAGGCAGTTGCACGGGAGGCCCTGACGTTTGTTGGGACGGCCGGCAGCGACGCTCTTCCGCCGGCGCTCGAACTGTGGGCGGAAGTTGATTTGACCGATGGTTCGAAGCCGAGATTGTCTAATTTGCAATCGCGAGAGGGTGCTTTCTTGGTAGCAAAGGCTGACCCCGCGCTGGCACAAGGGCTGCGAGAATCACAGCAGGCGGATGGCTGCTGGCGCGAGTTCCCTGCGGCTGCCGCGATGTCGGCAGTTCGTGAGGTTATGCCAGCCGATCCCGTCGGCGCAACTGCCGCGGCTCTTTCGGTACTCGCAGGCGACGATGCCAGCGGGGATGCGGTCGCAGCCGGGATTAATTGGCTCTGCGCCTATCAGCAATGCGACGGCGGTTGGGCCGTGGAGGAATCCTTGGCACGGCACTCCAACGCCGTCGAGTTCTCGTCGTACGGGACGACGGATGCCGACGATCGTCGGCCTGTACCCATTGCCACGGCACAGGTGATGTTGGCTCTGCTCGACAACGGGTTCAACGACGTCGAAGTGCTGGATGCCGCTGCTGAATACCTGATGGATCAGCAGCTACGCCAAGGAGGTTGGGCGGCATCTCACATGGAAGAGCGACCGGCGCAGGGCCAATATTGGCCGGATGCCGACTTCCACAGCACCTGTCTAGCGACCTGGGCGCTCTCACGTTGGGCGACGAGAGACCCTCAGGTTAGCAGACCGGCACCGGTGTCTGCCGCCCGGCATCCAACGCTTCGAATTGCCCAACTAACGACGGTCTCTTGAAGCGATATAATGGAACGGTTGATTCGTTCCTTGTACGCGGCCGACGAATCTGAAAATCGTCGGCAGACAAATGGTTTGGCAGCATCTGGTATCGAGCTGGCTTAAGGGGTATGCGACCGATCAGGTGTATCGGGCTGCGGCGGAAAAGGTCAAAGCCTCTGCCGGTGAGCACTCAGCTGCAGATTCTCAAGAACCCCCATTGGTTGACGTTGCAGTCATTGCCTCAAACACCGCCGAAGCAGGGGAACTGACCGATCGTCTCTCGGATGCGGTTACCGTTCATGGCGACCACTTCAAGGTGCACTTGGGACTGCTGCATGAAAGGCGGATCGCCCTCGTTGAGGCAGGTGGCAATGCGGCGGCAGCGGCGCAAGCGACCACGGCTGTGTTGGCCGCTCATCGGCCAGCCTGGGTAATTGCCGCGGGATTCGCGATATCGAACTCTGACGAAGTCAAAGCGTGTGACGTCGTACTGGCAGATGCACTGCTGGATCGGTCCGGACATCGATTGCGGATTGATATGCATGTCGACCCCGAGTCGCTTAAGGCCAACCCGAGAATTCACCTGGGTACGGTATTGTCCGATTCGATTGAGACACAGGGTGACATGGCGGCGCCCAAGACACAAACCGCCAGCTCGGAATCGCCGGCGGCACTATGTTCTGACATTACCTCCTTTGCCGTGGCGGAGGCCTGCCGGAAGTACAAGACGCCGTGCCTTGTCGTTCGCGTCGTGACGCAGACGCCAGCGGACGAGACTTCTGCGGACATCAAACACCTCCACAATCAGTCTACCGTGGCAGGGAAACTTGGTGCGGCCACGGGAGCCCTGTGGCGACGACCCTCGAGCATTAAGGATATGTGGAATGACAAGGAACGGGCTATTCTTGGAGCAGGGCGGCTGGCCACTTATCTCGCTGGAATGGTTGCCCAGTTGCCTGCTCGGGATCAAGACAATCGGGTAGACAACGAATAGCTGGGAAGGGGAGTCGTTGATCCAGAGATTTGTACTTGCGAATGCCCCAGCTGGCCGCCCGTTGCACAGCGCATTATCATGCGGTTAGAGCTGGAGCCGCGAATCGATTGAGAGCAATATGAAAGTCCTACTAGCTAGTCCCCGTGGGTTCTGTGCCGGCGTGATCATGGCGATCGATAGCCTCGATCTTGCGATCAAGACGCTGGGAACCCCAATCTACGTCTATCACGAAATTGTTCACAACAAGTTTGTTGTGGAGAGTTTTCGAGACCGTGGTGCTGTCTTCGTTGATGACCTGGAAGAGGTGCCTGAAGGATCGAACCTGTTATTCTCCGCGCATGGAATCTCGCCGCAGATTCGGGCGCAGGCGAAGTCGAGAAACCTGTTTGCCGTCGACGCCACCTGTCCCTTGGTGACCAAGGTTCACCTTGAGGCAGTTCGCTATGCCAAAGAAGGACGCACGATCGTTCTAATCGGACACGAAGGCCACGATGAGGTGATCGGTACGATGGGCGAAGCGCCGGAGTCGATCGTGTTGGTGGAAACGCCTGAGGACGTTGACCGACTTGAAGTGGCCGATCCGCATCACTTGGCCTATCTCACGCAGACGACGCTTAGCGTGGACGATGCAAATCGCGTCATCAAACGACTGCGTGAGCGTTTTCCTGATATCGCGGCTCCACCGAAGGACGACATCTGCTACGCGACTCAGAATCGACAGGAGGCGGTCCGTACGCTTTCCGCCGAGGTCGATATTGTGCTTGTTGTCGGTTCACACAACAGCTCGAATAGCCTCCGGCTCGCGGAAATCGGGCACGAGACCGGGCTACCGGCACATCTGATTGATGGAGCCGCCGATATCGATGACACCTGGTTTCAGGGCAAGGAGACGGTGCTGATTTCTGCGGGCGCAAGCGCTCCCGAGGTTCTTGTCGAAGAATGCGTCGACTACTTGCGCGAGCGTTACGGTGCCCAGGTCGAAGTGCGTACCATCCGTGAAGAACAGGTGCACTTCAATCTCCCCAAGGAACTGCGCAACTTGGTCGATGCCCAATAGCAGCGCACATGTCTGAGCTGGTTCGCTCTCGGGAGTTGCTTATGCTGAGGTCGCTAGCTCTGGATGTACGACTTCAGGTAGTGGTTCTCTAGCTGCAGTTTGTCGAACTGTGCTTTGACGATGTCGCCGATCGATATCAGGCCAACCAGCATGTTGCCTTCGACGACCGGAAGATGGCGAATGCGATTGCGCGTCATCAGGCCCATCGTCTCGCTCACAGAGTCGGTAGGAGAGCCGGTGACGAGTTCGGTGCTCATGACATCTGCCACACTCACCTTTCCGTACGAATCTTTGTTGGCGCAGCAAGCGCGAAGAATGTCGCGTTCTGTAATGATGCCGACCATCGGCTGCGAATTATTCTCGTCGCGAACGACAAGCGAACCACAGTTCTTCTTGACCAGTCGGCAGACGACTTCATCGAGCGTGGTGTCAGGCGTAGTACAGTAGACTTCGCTTCCTTTGCGCACCAAGATCTCGTGCAGAGTCATTCCCCAATATCCCTCCAGAACGAAGTTGGGCGAACCGCCATTATAGGACGAGAATTCGTCCTCTCATGCCACGCATCTCTGCCGTCGCGAGCGCTCCTCGCAGATCTTCAGCATAACCTGCGATGAATTGCTCGGTCAAAGGGTAAAGTGCATAAAAAGACGCAATTTTCTTGCCCTCATGTTCCGTGAGAGTCGCTGGAATTCGTTGTCAGTCAACGGGTTGGGGCTCAGCGCCGCGGTGCCATTTCAACGATTCGCATATTGCGAAACGAAATGTCCGTAGTTGGATCGTGTCCCTGCAGGATGATCGAACCTTGCTTCAGGCGAAGTCCCTTACGCGGATTGTCATGTGGCTGGCGGCGGTCCGTCCAGTCTGAAACTTGGTAGCCGTTAACCCACACGGCCATGTGTTTGCTTTCACAGACGATCGTCTTGTGAAACCATTCACGATCTTTAGCGACAACCTGGCGAGCCTTCTGGCGTCGAAAGATTCCCCCGGTCCCAAAGTCGCTTGGCTTGGTCGGATCGCCATCGGTGAAGCCATTGTGAATCTGACTTTCGTAGCCCATGGAGTAGTCGCCCGGTATAGAGCGAAAAAAGATCCCCGAGTTGAGTCCATCACCGTCGACCCGGATCTGTGTCTGTAGCACGAAATCTGTCCACTGGCTTCCGCTCTCCAGCTGCCCAGGACCATTGACGATCCGCAGAGTTCCTTCTTGAACAGAGAACTCGCTTTGCTTGTCGGGAAAGACACTCCAGCCACTCAGGTCACGACCATTGAACAACGCCCGCGTTCTTAGGGGCCGGAGTTTGATATTGCGGAAGGCGACGCGGCCGCGGTTTAGCTGTAGTCCGATATATCCACGTCCTAGAGGTTTCGCATCTTCGTAGACGAGCACGAGTTTGCCATCGAGGCGAACGGTGAACTTGCCGCCCACGGCAATCACATGGTAACGATGCCAGGCGGTATCGAACTGTTCATTACTTCCCTTCTTGCGATTTACGAAGCTGCCTGTTGGAAAGGGACTTTCGTTTGGCGAGGCGATATTCAGCTCGTAGCAATCCTTGGCCGGATCTGTCGGAACCGGAGGCGTTCGCAGGAAGATGCCACTGTTCGTGCCTTCGTCTGCTTGGAAATCGAACTTCAATTCGAAGTCAGCGAATTGGGAAGTTGTATGTAGTAGCCCCGCTTGTCCTTGGCTGACTTCGATGGCACCGTCAATGACGCTCCACTCGGCCTTACTTGCTACCCGCCAACCAAAGAGAGTCTTTCCGTCAAATAAGGAAATCCAACCATCGTTTAACTCTTCGGCCGTAAGTCGGTTGTGTTTCACTGTGTCTGACGCGGTGGCCTGCGGTGCGACGACAGATACAAGGATCGCACTGGCGACGAGCGTAAGCCGCCAGCGAGTGCTTGCGAATGTACTGCTAGAACGCGACTCGGTTGGTGATGCGGACATTAGGTGTCTCTCTGGACCTGGTTAGAACTTCGCAGGTGCAAGACGGATTTCGATCGCCACGCCTTCCTCGACCACGGTTGAATCGTCATGTGCCGTCGAGCGATCAGACGTAGAGGACGTTACGATCACGATTTCGTTGTAGTCGTCGAGTTTCTCCGTTACGTCCCACTCTAGGCCAGGAGCTTCGAGTGGTCGGCCGTTGACCGTTACCGCCTCCGTCGGTTGCGAAAACGACAGCACGAGCCATACGCGTTCCCGTTCGCTCAATCCGGTGGGGCGATTGAACTTGCGCTGCCAACGAGTTGTTCCGTCTTCGGCATCTTCTTTGTTCCAAGGATGTCTGAGGCGAATGACGTGAGGGTAGATCATGAAGATGCTCAGGCGTTGCTGTCACTAGGAGTCGAACGGCGACCGGTGACCATGGGAATCGTCGGCGGTCTGCACGTGGTCTATATCGTAGCGTGGTGTGGCAGAATGATCACCCGCCTCGATATTCCATCTAGGTCGCTGCTGCTGTCACCGCTTCTAGAGACATGGTGACGCGATAGCCCATATACCCGAAGTAGGTGAGCAGAAATAGAACACCCCAGCTACGCGAGACTTTTCCACATCTAGCGGCCAGGACCAGGAAGAGGAGGGAAACCGCCACTACCATTATGTAGTCTTGCACCAGATAGATGTCCCCGCCCGTACTCAATGCCGAGCGACTCGCCAGGAGGGTCGCGCTAAGCACGATCAGTACGTTCGAAATGTTGCTGCCGATAAGATTACCGACGGCAATGCCATGCTCGCCCTGCCTGGCGGCGACTAACGAGGCAATCGTATCAGGAATCGACGTTCCCGCGGCCACGATCGTCAACCCAATCAGGGAGGATGGCATGTTGAGTTTCTCGGCTGTCGCAATTGCCGACTCCAAGAGCAGGCTTCCTCCACCATAAAGTGCTCCGACGCCGAGCAGGAATAGTCCACAGTGAAGAGCGAGCCTTAGGCCAGAAACATCGTCTCCCTCGTCTTCGACCTCTTCAACGGCCCGTCTCCGCAGCGAGATGAGATAAAGGACGGAAAGAAGCCCAAGTGGCAAGAGTGCCCAGAGCGAAAGGCCGGGCGCTAAGCCGAAATAGGCACCGCCGACCAGAAATGCCAAGACGACCACTGTCGATAGGACAGCCATGGAACAATCAGCCCAGAACGAACGCCAGTCGATAACGACGCACGCGGCCAGAGCGCAGACGCCAAAGCCAATACAGATGTTGGTGAGATTACTGCCTGATACGTTGGCGAGCGCAATGCTTGTTTCGCCCTTGAGTCCGGCGATCACATTGACGAACATCTCTGGAGCGCTGGTGCCGAACGCCACCAGCGTCAGTCCGACGACCGTCTTGGGAATGCCAAGTGCTGTGGCAATAACGACGGCGCCGCGAACCAACCAATGCGCGCCGTAGTAGAGGATAACACAGCTGGCGATTAGCACGCCTGCGAGCAACAGCGGAGAGCTGCCTGACATTGATGGTACAAACGCGATGAGCAGAGGATCCCTCCACGGAAAACAGCCCGTCCAATGGGCGCTTCTCAGAAATAAACAACCAAAGTCGAGCAGCTAGGGCATCGTAGTTGAGTAAACGTTCTTTGCGTTTACTCGACCTGACAAAGACGAATACGTTAGGCGAGATCGACCGTCTTTCGGCGTCCCTCTTCTTCGATACGGAGTTTGTCTTCACGAGCCAACCAGCCAACCGCCTGCATGACGACGTCACGCGGGGCATCCACCTGTTTGATCAATTGCGTCATGCTCAGCGGACCCGAGGTATTGAGCAGTTGCCAGACCTCGCCGGCGGTCTCGCCGATCTGTTGAACTGCACTGTCATCGACTACGGTCGCCATGGATTCGTCCTCCGCTACAGGTATCCGTCGCTTGAGGCTAGCAGCAATTTCTGGGTGCCAGAAGTGCCAGCGCGCTGCCGAATTATAGCTCGCGCCTCTTGAGCGTCAAAGAAGAGGAGTTTCGCAGGTTCTAAGGGTGGGAAGAGATCTAAGGGCCGCCGCAGGTGGGATCGGCGGTGAGTCGACGACCGGAAGCCATAAGCGAGAATCTATGGGAATGTAAAAGGGCTCGATCGGCTTTGCGGGAAACAGCCGATCGAGCCCTCTAGTGCTGTGAAAAACTGGCTTCTGCCCGATGTGGGATGGATATCGCCGTACCTTGGCGACGGATTGCCTTAGATTCACAGTGCTACGTGTCGACCAGTACCAACTTGGTCCGACGGTGCGGGGGGCCGTCGGGCCCAGTGAGTCGATCACGACTGATGAAGAGATAAAGCACGCCGCGTGCCAAACTGCGGATCTCGAGCGGGTCGACTTGAGAAAAAATTTAGGAAACCTGGTTTTTCTCGAAGAAATCCGCCTTGCTATTGTTTGAGATTTTGATCCGCGCTGAATTTGGCGTCGGGCCGTTCCTTGTAAGACCTACACTGCAAGCAGCTTCGATTCGTAAAATCGAAAATCGGCGACTCAAGGAGATTGCCAATTATCGCAGTAAACTGGCCGTAATTGCGTCAAAAACCTGCGAAATTGCCTCAAACTCGCGATCTTCTGCCTGGCAGACGATGACGTAGGTGGCCTGGGGACGCGATGCTACGCGAACGCGAGCGGTGTTTGTCAGATCCAGGCAGTAGAAGTTCATGTCGTAGCCAGAAAGCTCGACCCCAGCGGTCGAATCGGTAACTGGCTCCGAGTCCAGGTTGTCATATTCTGCCTGCATTGCCTCAACTGCCGCCGATGCCAAGGCGTCCGGATCGACCTCCGGCTGTTGGATGTTCAGGGACCAGAATCCACCACCGGGGCTGTAGACCGTTATCGTATCGCCACTTTCGCGAACCTCGTCTTCGTCGACCTGCCACGAATCAGGATATTCAAAACGGACTCCGAGTTTTTCAAAGACTGCTGGCATGCTTGCTACTCTCGAATGTCGATACTATCTAGTGGGCGGTGCCGTGCACGTCGTTGACGTTTCCACCTGGGGCAAATCTCAGGTGAGCGCATTCACTTCGGCGGGTCCAATCCTACCAAAGGCAGGCGGTAGCTGACAGCATCGACCGGGTGTCGGAGGTGCTCGACAGGTGGAGATCGAAAGCAGTCGCGATTTCCGGCTTTGTCTTGCTGATTTTGACGGGGATTGCTACTATCGCGGCCCCAAAATGTTGTTCATCGGAGCCCCGAAGCAGGGTAACCGTCAGGCGCACTCAACGGCTCATGCAGAAGCAGACCACCAACAACGAGCGACGCTTTTGGAATCGGCGACCGTTCCGCGCACATCGCGGGCTGGGGCTCGTCGGATGGCTGTTGTTAGCCGCGACAATCCCGTTGGCAACATCAGGATGCAGTGCTTTTCCCTGGAGGTCGGGACCAGTCCCGCAGTCGGTGACAGAGTGTCGCGAACTGTCTCATCAGGGGCTCGCTGCGATGCAGCGTGGTGATTGGCAACAGGCAGAACTCTTGCTCGCGCAGGCGGTTGAGTCCTGTCCCGTTGATACGGATGCACGTTGCCACTATGCCGATGTCTTGGCCAATCGTGGGGCATTGGAAGAAGCCATTGGGCAACTTGAAGCGGCCCGTGACTTGGCCGTTGGTGACGCAACGCTTATCGTTCGCACCGGCCAAATGCAATTGCAGATGGGACAGATCAATCAGGCTGCTGCGCATGCGGCCACGGCTCTGCGGGCCTCGCCTCGTTCGGCCGATGCTTGGGCGTTGCGTGGTCGTGTGAACCTGGCACGCGGTGATCTTCCACGAGCGCTTGCCGACATGCAACGGGCGCTCGGGTACCGGCCCGAGGATCGCCAGCTACTGAGCGATATGGCAGAAGTTTACCGCAGGCTGGACCGACCGGAGCAAGCGCTCTTGAGCCTTCAGGCGTTGGCCGACACCTATCCTACTGGAGAGGAACCGGCAGATGTTCTGGCCCGGCAGAGCGTCACGCTCGGCCGGCTCAACCGCCATGATGACGCTGCCGCGCGTCTTGCCGAGGCGCAGCAACGCGGTTTTTCTGGACAGGCGCCGACCCTGCGTCGGTAAGCTATCTTCTAGAGTCGTGTTGGCGACCGCCGATACCTCTATGAGCGGAATGCTCGAATCGCGAAGTCAGTGCGACGAAGTGCTACTTTCGTCGGCACAATCGTTACAGCCCGTAAGCTCGGTTTGACGACCCACTTTCTGCGGGCTAGGTTTTTCTGACGAAGGAACACAATCAATCACCCGCAGGGCAGGTAGGTCGCAGGTCGACTTCCGCTTTGCGAGCAAGCCAAACACGACTTGGATCTTTGCGTCCAAGTCGCCGGAGAAACAAGGCCATGACGGAAGCCACGATGTCGAATCCCGCCCTGCAAGAGTCGCAGCCATTTGTTGATCGTCGCAGCAATGCGCCGGGAAGTAGTGAAGTCACACGAGAACGTCGCCAATTCTCAAATAGTCATGAAGGCCTTTCGCCGGACGCCCTTGAGCTCGCCCAGGCGATCGACAGCTACAAATTGCGACATCGCCGGCGTTTCATCACGTTCGAGGAGATGTATCAAGTCATCACCTCGCTCGGCTACCATAAATAGTCAATCGGCTCGAAGGCCGACAAGAACGACTCGATCGAATCAAACCGTCCGGATTGCTGGCAAGCACCCGGGCGGTTTTTCGTGCGCGATTGGCAACCCGGGGCGGGCGGCATACGTCGCTCAGGATTATTCTGCTGGCGGTAGCGATTCGACGTCGTATGAGTCAATCACCTGACGATCGTCCTTGAGCGTGATACCGCTTCGCCCCTGGTGTCTCGCTTGGCGAAGCAGATAGGCGATGGCGTCAGCAGCTTTGTTGGGGGCGAGCCCGGCCGTTCGTATGTTCGACACACAATTGCGATCGGCGTTCGTTCTTTCCTTTCCGGGGTTGAAGACCAGGTACGCGCCCAGGCTATCGGGCGAGTCGAGCCCAGGACGCTCGCCAAGCAGGATGAGTGCAAGTCTGGCACCGAATAGCTCCCCGATTTCGTCCTGCAACGCCACGCGAGCTAGCGGAGCGATCACGAGGGGAGCTATTGTCCAATCCTCTTTCTGAAGAATTGGCAGCAGGCATTGAAGCAGGGATGCCGCATGTTCTTGTAGCGCGAAGGCGGTAAGTCCGTCGGAAAGGATGATTGACAAGTCGGGCTTGGCAGTCATCTTGTCGGCCAACTCTTTGAGACCGGCACGTGACGGATCGGCCAGTCTCGCACCCAGGTCAGGGCGTCTGAGGTATGTCGCGCGATCAGGTGCAGCGGTGTTCGCCACTACGGTATCGCACTCCATTGGTGCAAGTTCTTTGTTTAGGTGTGCTAGGTCGAGTTCAATATGTACGGCGTCGCGTGCTCTCGCATGAGCCAGCTTGAAGTCGAGCCACGGCTGTGTTGGCAGGCTCGCCCCGGCTCGCCCCAATGCGATTCTCGCGTTGGTGGCTTCACGAAGCGACTGCCAAGCGTCCTGATGGATCAGCTGTTTCTCGGACACGGTACTTCTCTTGGAACGCGGTTCCATATGACGGGGCAGGGGAGAGGTATCGACCTGCGTTATATTTTAGAGCTCCATTCCAGCAGGCGATGATTCTTGTCGACGGGCAATAGTCGGCATCGCGAGTCGATGAGGTCCATCGATCGAAGCCACGACTCAAATTCCGGTGCCGGTCGAAGATCCAGCAGTTGTCGCAAGTAGTGGGCGTCGTGAAACGACGTCGACTGATAGTTCAGCATGATGTCGTCCGCCCCTGGTACGCCCATGAAATAGTTGCAGCCCGCGGTTCCGAGCAGCGTGAGCAAGTTGTCCATGTCATCCTGGTCGGCTTCCGCATGGTTTGTGTAGCAGACGTCACATCCCATCGGCAGTCCAAGTAGCTTGCCGCAGAAATGGTCTTCTAGGCCTGCTCGAAGGATCTGCTTGCCATCGTACAGGTACTCTGGACCAATGAAGCCGACAACCGTGTTGATTAGTAGTGGTTGGTAACGACGAGCCACCGCGTACGCTCGGGCTTCTAACGTTTGCTGGTCAACGCCGAAATCTGCCCCAGCCGAAAGGCAGGAACCTTGCCCCGTCTCAAAATACATCACGTTGTCGCCGAGCGTTCCCCTCCGGAGCGATCGCGCAGCCTGCCATGCCTCGTCGAGCAACTGGAGGTCGATTCCGAAGCTGCGATTGGCTGCCTCCGTGCCCGCGATCGATTGAAACACCAGGTCAACCGGAAGACCCTTTTCGATGGCCGCCATTTGGGTGGTGACATGGGCCAGCACGCAAGACTGCGTCGGGATCTCGAAGCGATTGATGACTTCGTCGAGTGCCTGTAGGAGTCGCTCAACGATTTGCGTGCTGTCGGTTGCCGGATTGATTCCAATCACCGCATCGCCACAGCCATAAGCGAGACCATCGACGATGGATGCCGCGATCCCCTGCGGATCATCAATGGGGTGATTGGGCTGCAGGCGTATCGAGAGTCTTCCTGGAAGTCCGAGCGTATTCCGGAATCGGGTGACGACGCGAACCTTACTGGCGACGAGGATGAGATCTTGATTCCGCATCAGCTTGCTGACGGAAGCGACCATTTCGGGGGTTAGTCCGACGGCAACGCCGGCGAGATCTTGCTCATCGGTTTCATAGGCAAGGAGCCATTCGCGAAATTCGCCGACGGTGAATGACTGAAGCGGAGTGAATGCCTCGGCTTCGTGCGAGTCGAGGATTAGCCGCGTGACCTCATCGTCCTCATAGGAAACGACCGCCTCGTTTAAAAACGCTGTCAAGGGAACATCGGCCAGGGCCATCTGTGCGGCCACTCGCTGTTCGTCTGACGTTGCGGCCACGCCGGAGAGTTCATCGCCGCTTCGCCGCGGCGAAGCTTTGGCCAATAGGTCACGCAGGCAATCGAACGTGTAGCTGCGCGATCCGATGGTGGTTCGATGCGACGCCATGGCCGAACTCCCGCGAGATTAGACTTCCGTCCGCCGGCCGCCTAGGGACTCAACATATCTGGTCGGCGGGGCGCGAACAACTAGAAATGCCTTAGGGGCAGGGGCGGCATGTCGCCGCAGTCCCGTGTCTGGTATATGCAGTGCCACGACTCGTCGCCAGGCTTAGTCGCGGTTGAGCCACTGAACGAACTCGATCACGTTGTTGTCCGGATCCGCGAAATAGAGCCAGCGGACCTCGCCCTCAACGATCAGTGGTCCCCGCAGGATCGGAATCTCCTGCTCGGCGAGCCTAGCGATGGCGGCGTCCATGTCGTCAACGCCAATCGCCAGATGCGGACAATAGGGCGGGGCAATCTCGGGGCGTTGGAACTTGCCTACTTCGAGCTGGGCCAGCAATTCCAGATTCACGTCACCTGCCTTAAGGAACGCGCACTCCTCGGCTTCTTCCTCATTGCGGTGTCGCCACGTTTCGACGAAGCCAAGTCGCTCGACGTAGAAGCGAATCGCGGAATCCAGGTCCGCTACTTCAAACGCTACATGATCGAGTCGCATCGCGTGCCTCTCGCGTCCATGCTGGTGGTCGACAAAGGTGTCGTGGGGATAAGTCCGACGGGGTTACTCCGGCAGACGTTCCCGCTCGACCGGCGTGAACTCACCCGTGCAAGCTTTCATGAACTCGACGAGGTCCTTCTTGTCCTGATCGGATAGGTCGAGCTTGCGAATATCCTTGCTGAGGTGGTCGTTCGGATGCCCACCGCGATCGTACCACTCGACAACTTCTTCCAGCGTCTTCTGCGAGCCATCGTGCATATATGGCGCCGTGAGGGCGACGTTGCGGATGGTTGGCGTCTTGAAGGCACCGGTGTGCTCTTCCTTGCCGGTGTGCTTGCGACGGCCGTGGTCCGGGTTCTCTGCATCCATGCCGACGCCCAGATTGTGGTACTTCTCGTCCGTCAGGTTCGGGCCGACGTGACAAGCGGTGCATTGTCCGCGATTGCCGAAGAACAATTCACGACCGCGAATGGCGCTTTCTGACATGGGATGCCTTTCGCTTTCGGCCAATGCCGCCTCATATTTCGCCACGAGCTCGGGGTCCTCTTCTTTCAGCTCCTCAAGGTCATCGAGGTCCTCGCCGATGCTCGCCCTCATTTGTCGTACTGGTTCGTAGTAGTCAAACGGGGAGGGGCCAGTCACGATCGTGCGTTCAAAGGCGGCGATCGCTTTGCCGACGTTATCGATGGTCACCCCATCGTCGAAGATCTTCTCGAACTGTAGACGATAGCCTTCGATTTCCTTGAGCGTTTTGACGGCGTTCTCATGCGTGTTCGCCATCTCGATCGGGTTGGCGATCGGGCCGACTGCTTGTTCTTCGAGCGTGGCGGCTCGTCCGTCCCAGAACTGGGCGTCGCTGAGGATGCGGTTGTAGCTAACTGGTGAGTTGCGGTCACCCTCTTGATCATCGACGCCGATACCGAACTGAGTCTGGCGAGTGTAGCCTTCGTCCGGGTGATGGCAGTCGGCACAGCTGATCGTTCCGTCCGACGACAGCCGGCCGTCGAAATAGAGTTGGCGACCCAGTTCAATCTTCGCACGCGTTAGTGGATTCTCGTCGAGTCCCTTGATTGAGTCTTGACCAGCAGAGAGGCCCAGAGGCAACGTGACTTCCAGCGTGCGGTGATTCGAGTCGTCAGCCAGCCAGGCTTTGACTTCGGTTACCTTGAGCGGACCGGAGCCAGGGATGCCGCTGGTGAGTTCGTCGGTGCCTAGGGTTACTTTGGTGCTCTTCTTAGAGTCGGTGGAAGCTGCCGTGTCCGCCGATCCAGAAGAGGAGTCGGCCGGTGCATTCTTTCCGCCTCCACAGCCTGCAAGGAAAACAGTAGCCACGACGGTGAGGTGAGCAATCGTAAGGTGACGCATGGGATTCGTCTCCAAGTCACGTGAGCGTGAACGGTCCCGAAGATATCGAGATGCCGGATGATGGTTTTCGCGCAGTATATCCTCCGATTAACCACCCGACCAGTAGGCGATGTGCGATAAATGTGCGGCCACTGTACCGCCAGGTCGGTTGGCAGCCTATACTGCGATACTCGCTGAATGAAGAGTTGCCAGAGTAAACGACTCCTCATCGAAAGTTCGCTTCATCGGCGGACGCGGCTTCGATCCTCTCGCGTTCCTTTCGCCCCCCTGAGTCAACTGTGCAACTGATTGCGACTTCCGCCTTTGGGCTAGAATCGATTGTGGCTCGCGAGCTCGAGGCGTTGGGCTATTCGTCGGAAATCGTCGCTCCGGGGCGAATTCTCTTTGAGGGCGACACGACGGCAATCTGCCGGGCGAATCTCTGGTTGCGCACGGCCGATCGCGTGCTCATTCGCATGGCCCACTTTCCGGCGACCGATTTTGGCCAGCTGTTCGATGGCACCAAGGCGGTCGACTGGCACGAGTGGATTACTCCCGATGGCGAATTTCCTGTCGTTGGCCGCTCGATAAAGTCCCAGCTGTCGAGCGTTCCTGCCTGTCAGCGGATCGTCAAGAAGGCCGTGGTGGAGAGTCTTAGGGCGGGCCATGGCGTAGAGGTGCTTGAGGAGACCGGCCCGCTTTACAAGATTGAGGTCGCGCTCCTAAAGGACGAAGTGACTCTGACGCTCGACACTTCAGGGCCGAGTTTGCATAAACGCGGTTATCGCAAGCTCACGGCGCTGGCTCCCATCAAGGAGACGCTGGCGTCGGCCATGATCCAGCTCAGCTACTGGCGTCACGATCGACCGCTCATCGATCCTTTTTGCGGGAGTGGCACGATTCCGATTGAAGCAGCCATGCTCGGCCGTAATATGGCCCCGGGATTGGAGCGAGAATTCAGTGCCGACGCCTGGCCGTGTATTGCTCAAGTGGCATGGAAGAACGCCCGTGAAGAGGCTCGCGACCTCGCCAAGCCGGACTTGCCGGTTCGACTCATGGGGACCGACATCGATCCGGAGGTTCTCGACTTGGCCCGATATCATGCCAGGCGAGCAGGTGTGGCCGAGCAGATTCATTTTCAAGAACGACCGTTCGATGGGCTGTTCAGCAAGCAAGAGTATGGTTGCGTGATCACCAACCCGCCGTATGGCGAGCGGCTTTCCGAATACAGCGACGTTGAACCGCTCTATCAATCGTTTCCAGAAGTGCTGCGACGGCTGCCAACCTGGTCGCACTACATTCTGGTCCCGCATCCGTTGTTCGAAAAGCTGATCGAAAAGAAGGCCGATCGAAGGCGAAAGCTGTACAACGGTCGCATCGAGTGCACGCTGTACCAATTTCACGGCCCGAAACCAAAGAAACAGCGCGCTGAGGCGGGCTCAAGTTCCCCTTCTGGGACGGAAGCTGGCTCTCTCGACGCCGTCATGGAAGCGGCGGAGCAGACGTCGACATCCGATACGCAAGCGACTCCTGCTTTCGGCGGAATCACGGCCAAGATGCGTGAGCAGAGCGAGTTGTTTCGCAGTCGCCTGACCAAGCGAGCTCGCCACTTGCGACGTTGGCCGGCGCGTCGAGGCATTACCTGCTACCGTCTATACGAACGAGACATCCCCGAAATTCCGCTCGTTGTCGATCGTTACGAGGATCATCTCCACATTACCGAATACGAACGGCCGCACGATCGCGATATTGGTCAGCACGCCGAATGGTTAGAGCTGATGGCCCGTACCGCCGGTCAGGTGATGGAGGTTGACCGCAATCGCATTTTTGTCAAGCATCGCGGCCGGCAACGCGGCGCAGAGCAGCACGAGCATCTGAGTGAACAAAAGTACGAGGCATTCGTTCAAGAGGACGGACTCAAATTCCTTGTGAACCTTAGCGACTATATCGATACCGGTCTGTTTCTCGATCACCGCGTTACGCGAGCAATGGTTCGCAAGGCGGCCTCTGGCAAGGATTTTCTAAATCTGTTCGCCTACACCGGTGCATTCACGGTCTACGCGGCGGCTGGCGGAGCTGCAACTACGACGACCGTTGACTGGTCGCGAACCTATCTCGATTGGGCGCAGCGAATCATCGTGGCTAACGAACTTGGCGGTTCGCACCATGAGTTCGTTCGGAGCGACGCATTGAGTTTTCTTGAGCAACAGGCGGCGGTTTCGGATAATGTCCGAACGTACTACGATCTCGCGGTCGTCGATCCGCCGACGTTCTCGAATAGCAAACGATCCGACAGCGATTGGGACGTGCAGCGCGACCACGCCGAGCTGCTGTCAAAACTATTGCCGCTGATGAGCCCGGGCGGAGTAATCTACTTCTCGACCAACTTTCGACGCTTCAAGCTCGACGAATCGGTGCTCTCTGAATGCAACGTTCGCGAGATCAGCAAGCAGACCGTCCCTGAAGATTTTCGCAATCAGCGAATCCACCGCTGCTGGCGCATTATTAAGACAGGCAGTGAATAACGGCACGGAAAGGTATGCGACATCGACGTCGGTCAGTTCGCGGCGACGGCCGCGAACTACTCGTGATCGTGGTCACAGCCAGGGCCGTGGATATGACCATGCTCGAGTTCGTCAGCCGTCGCGTCACGCACATCGACGACGGTGACATCGAAGTGTAGGGTCTCGCCTGCCAGCGGATGGTTAGCGTCGATCGTCACCGTTTCGTCGTCCATGGCGGTGACGAGAACAATGCGAATCCCCTCTGGTGTTTGAGCTTCGAGCTGCATGCCGACCGCAAGGTTCGGGATGTCCGGTAAGTTTTCTCGCGGAATGGCTTCGACTAAGTCGTCAGTGCGAAGGCCATAGGCCTGCTCTGGTTCGACAACGGCCGTGAGCTGATCGCCGACCGCCTTGCCTTCGATCTGCGATTCGAGCCCGGGCACGATGTTTTGTGCTCCGTGTAAATAGGTCAAAGGTCCACGATCCTCGGAAGAATCGAGCAGCGTGCCTTCATCGTCCTTGAGCGTGTACTCGATCGAAACGGCCTTGTCTTTTTCAGCGTTCATAGGTGTGTCCTTATTTGCCCTTCTTCTTCGTTTCGGATTTGAGCTCGCCACCCCATTTAATGAATTTGCCTGAGAGGAAACCATCGGCTCCCACGCTGAGGTAGTTCCAGTCGTTGTTCTTTTCGCCCCAATTGAAGAAGTAGCCTTCTGCCTTATGCCAGACGCCGTGCTCTTCGTGGTTGGCGCCTTTCCAGTGGCAAGTGCCATCCGACTTGATAGTAGAGACGCCCTTGTACCAACCCCATTGTCCAATCACTTCGGGCTTGGCCGTCACCGACTGAATCTTCGCCTTGATTGAGACGGCGACTTTTTCATCTCCCGCGGCGGCGGCGTCTTTTTGGGCCGCCTGTAGAGCCTTTACGTAGGCATCGGTGGCGGCGGCGACTGCCTTCTCGTAGTCCTTTTTCTCGTCGTCTGCTTCCACGAGTGTTGGCGTGATGAGGCTGATGGCGAGGAGTCCAAGTAGGGCGAGCATCGATCGTTTCATGGTGGCGTACTCCGTATTCTTGGAGCGGCGACACGCCCAGCAATGGGGGCGCCGCTGAATTGTCTCGAAGTGGGTAGCACGCAGCCTAACCGAATTGGCTCGAATTACAAGTCGCAGGCCGGTGCGAACTAGGGCGCGATGTCCGGTAAATCCGGCCTGGCTACGCGTCTGGTCCTGCGGCATCGGCCAGGTGAAGCATCAGCGGGCGACCTTCATGTTCCTGGTACCCATCGACTTCCTTCGTCTGTAGGTCATCGAAATAGAAGTCGAGCACGGTTTCACGTTCATGGGCGAGGGGTGTTTCGCAGAAGCACCTCTCACTCCATTCGACGAGACCTGAATCAGTAACAACCGCTCGATTCATCGAGGCGACAATCTCTTTGCCGTCTGGCTTTCCGGCTGCAACCGTTCCATCGGTCAGCTTGCGGTAGAATTCCGCAGTCGCCTGTTCCTTTAAGCGTGCGGTAACGTGGTAGTACATGGTGACCTCCTCAAAAGGCCGAGGTAATGGGCGGCCAACGTGATGCGTTACGCGGAGAGTTTCTTTGTTGTCCTTACGAGCTCAGTTGCCAGGCTCGTGACCTTGTTGGCCAGGCGTTCGTTGGTCATGTTGCCCGCGTCGTCAAAGACTTCGTGGGCTTTGGGAACGGAGACCTGATCCGGCAGTACGAACATGCCAATACTGCTCAGGATGGCCCGGACGTGAACCAGTCCTCGCATGCCGCCGAGCGCACCCGGCGAGGCACTCATGAGCGCGACGGTCGTTCCGGTGAAAGCAGCCAAAGGTGGATCGTCCGCTCGCGGTCGCGAAACCCAGTCGATCGTATTCTTCAATACCGCGGTGATGGAGCTGTTGTATTCCGGACAGGCCAGCAGCAAGCCCTGATGTTCTTTCAGTAGTTGGTAGAGGCGCGTGACATTTTCTGGTGCTCCCTGCGATTCTTCCAGATCGCCGTCATAAAGCGGTAGCGGAAAATCTCGCAAGTCGATCTCCGTCACATCGGCACCGGCGTCCCGCGCGGCCGAGGCGGCGAAACGAGCGAGCCGCTTGTTAAAGGAGCCGACTCGGGTGCTTCCGGCAAAGACGAGGATCTTGGGCATGGCGCTTGTTTCTAGCTGACCTTTCGTTTCAGCATTACCGAATCGAACTGGGTATGCGTCAGTAACAGTGATCCGACCGCAGCGTGTGCATCAAACAACTCGTTGATCACCGGTTCCTCGCCCGGCCAGGGGTAGGCGAAGACGAGATCAAAGTCATCGGCGTCGAAGCCAAGTTCATCGTACGCATCGTCGGCATCTGTGACGAGCCAGAATTGTTCGGAGCTCCGTTCGGCACACGCCTGCTCCGCCTGCGCGACGCCAGCATGGGGAACAAAGCTGCCGTGGACGAACTCAACGGGAAGGTTAAAGTCGTCGACCAGCTCGCGGGCTCCGTCGACCAGGTCACGGGAAATTTCAATGCCGCAGGAGTCGAAGTCGAGCAGCGCGGCCAACGCCGCTACCACGCCAAACCCGCTGCCCCATTCGCAAAACGAGTGTCCAGCGGTTAGCCCGCGATCGGAGATCGCGCGGCCACCACGGACGGTGCCCCGCTCTGCTCAGCGC
>CAYLRE010000013.1:0-1394 GCA_964385715.1 uncultured Planctomycetaceae bacterium | reverse complement strand
GCGGAGGGCGTAGAAAATCGTCTCGTAATTGCTCGCCACGAAGCCGGTAAACTCGTGTGCGTTTCGGGTGACATAGTCGTCGATACGTTCGTCTGCTTCGCGCAGAAAGGTGGCCACTTCTTCGGGTAGACCATTCCGGTCGAGTGGCAATTCAATTTCGGCCAAGGCCATGGTTTTCACCCCGTGATCGGTTTCTTGCTCTGTTCCGTGCATTATCCTACGCCTTTCTGGTCACCCGCAGTAGGCCGTGGGCATTTCGCTCGTCTTCAGTCGTATCTCGGGCACCTGCGTTACCGGATGCCCAAGGCAAAATAGGTGTCCGCAACTGGTGGGACGCCGCATTGTGCCCGTCAGGTGGGAGACACATGCCAGCCTACTCTTGGCCAGCGTAACCGACACCCATCTGCCGGCCGGCCCAAACGACATCGTCGCCGCGCCAGTGGATCTCGATAAACTTACTGCTGGCCACGGGATCGCCTTTGCCGTTGGGTTGCTGCGTAAGATGCGCGACGATCTGTTTTGTCTTCACATCAAAAACCTCACCGGTGTCAGGCCAGGCGAAGCGACCGTCGCGGCTGAAGCAGATCCAACCGTGACTCTTCATCGCCACCTTGAGCGTTTGCTTGAACTTAGGCGGCAGCGTGGTGTTGTCGAAGACGTGTAGCTGTTGGCGATTCTGGTCGGCTAGCCAGACTTCTTTTTCGTCCGGCGTTAGTCCGATGCCATGGCAACGGCCAACCTCATTCTCGAGCCCTGGTACATTGACGATGTGCAGAATCTTGCCGGTACGCAGATCACCAATCTCAAAGCCCACGCCGTATCCTTCACGGCGGTAGAGGTGACTGTTGATGTAGGCCATTGTCTGTGAACCATTGATCGTGAAGGGTTGAATCACTCCGATGATTGGCCCGACACGTTTTACAACCGTGTCCGTCTCTGTATCGATCACGCTAAGCATGTCGTACTGTGTCGACCCACTGTAAACCCGCTTGCCATCGAGGCTGACGATCAGGTTGTGTAGTCCGCCATGCTCGGTGATCTTGATTTTCTTAAGTAGGTCGCCCGAGTTTGCGTCGAGGACCTTCACGTTAGGACTTCCGTTCCACCAACCGTCGGGTACGTAGAGTTTCTTTCCATCGGGGGTAATGCCGATGCGGTCGCAGCCACCTTCCTCTTCGGTGAACTTCTTTTCCCACACGACCTCCTCGGTTTTCAGGTCGAAGCACATCAGCCGATGGTCGTAGCTGATGTAGAATCGTCCGGTGGCGGCGCAGGCGGTTGCCCCTCGCGTGCCGCCGATTTGAGGCAGCGGGATGAACTTAACGAGCTTGTGATCGTTGTCGATGTCGTAGACGTAAATCCCTTTTTCGCCACGTCCGCCGGCACCGTCGCGA